>JBOGPP010000172.1:0-7655 GCA_050748485.1 Nitrososphaeraceae archaeon
GACTCAAATACTCTAATGATTAAGCTCAGAGATCTGTCATTCAAACACTGCGAGGGATACTATTCCAAGAATGCCAAAGCATGTATTTTCCCGTGTTCAATTTCAGAGATGGATAAAGATGATCAAATGATACAAGTCTATGAAAAACTTATTCTGTGGGCAGACGTTGTAGTGCTAGCCACACCAATAAGGTGGGGTAATTCTAGCTCACTTTATTATCAGATGATTCAGAGAATGAACTGTGTTCAGAACCAAATTATCACTCACGACATGCATCTTATTAGGGATAAGGTAGCCGCATTTATTATTACTGGCGGTCAAGATAATGTACAACATGTTGCCGGGGAGCTCATGACATTCTGGGCACAGCTTGGTTTCATTTTTGGAAAATTTCCATTTGTAGGCTGGAGTAGAGGTTGGTATGCCGAAGACACTGAAAATAATCTCCATGATATGAATAGCTCTCGGCAGATGAAAAAAGATATTACTAAAACGATTCGTGGAGCAGTAGAACTATCAAAGCTGGTAAGTCAGAGTAAATATCACGAGAAGGTATTGATGGCAGACAAAGATTCCTAAATGCATCTAATGTAGGACGCGTTAGAAAGCAGAGTCGGATTCCACGTATCCACAGTCATACCGCCCCCTGCTATCAAGACAATTGGCTTATCGCTGCCATTGCCGAGCTGCTTATATGCTATATCTGTGTCACCCACTTTGATTCTTTGGGTGACATATTATCAATAATACTAGCCTCTGATTGAAATGAGGAATTCGTAGCTTGGGCGTAAGCGGTACAAATATAATTGAGGCCCGCATCAGATATTAAAAAGCCAAAATATAGACTTACTATTATTAGTAAGTGAAGGATTGTTTGATTACGTAATATATTTGACATTCAAATATTTCCTTGAACCACAATATGTCGATATCAAAGTCAATATAAATGGAAAAAAGAGTAGTTTTTCAGTACTAGGTGTTATGAATGTATAGACCGAAAGTTTCACAAATCCTGTAACTGGAGAAGAGCAGGACACAAAGATACAGCTACCAAAAGGTTTCATTTGGAAACTTGCACAAGCGGCTAAGTCAAAGATAATGCGGATCACAACTCTAAGCATAAATTTTGACCACTCAGGACAAAACGCATTTTATGCGGTAGTAGATTTCAAAGGGCCGAAACAGGTCTTAAATAGTATCTATTTCTGCAAATAATAAGTGCAGGAAACGAAGATCTTTTCAGTGATTTCGTAATGTCAATATGGTCCATTGTCATGAGAATACTCTGTAATCCTCGATCGATTAGCGTAAAGAACTGACGATGCCTACAGTTTACCAGGGTAAGGCAATAAAGTTAGTGACCCTGCAATGGTTTCATTTGGTTGCACTTAGGATTAATTCGGCTATCTCATCTGGTTGTGATATTTGAGAGAAATGACTTGCATTAAGAGAGAGTATAGTAGCATTCATCCTTTCTGCGAAGAAGCGCTGAAGATCAGGAGGGACAACACGATCGTTCTCAGAGCCCTGATACCATGTCGGAAGCTGCTTCCACGCAGGAGGACCAGATTTTTCTTCAGCAGTGGATAGATTTACAGGTTTCTGAACAGCTTCCATTATATCTATTTCAGTTGGGTTAACATCTTGTGCGAACCATTCGTGGATCAAATCTGGATTCATTAACATAAATCCTTCGTTATCGATTGTAAAGAGGTTTGCCGGAAGGTCAGCAGTGTTATTACCGAGATCGAGGAGAAATTCGCCTTGGTCAGGAGCATAAGCAGCCAGATAAACAAGGCCGGTGACATTTGAGTTATTATAACCAGCATTGGTGATCGCAACTCCTCCGTATGAATGTCCTACAAGAATCGTGGGTCCTCCTATGCGTTCAATCGCGCGCTTCACAGTAACGACGTCATCTGTCAGAGATTGAAGAGGAAGTTGAACTGCTGTTACATTATGTCCTGCATTCCGTAGAATGGGAATTTCTTTGCTCCATACAGACCCATCACCAAATGAACCGTGGACTAGAACGATATTCGTAGCATTTGTACTCGTTGCTGTAGTCTCGCGATTCATTTCTGCAGGTTTCAATAATGTTCTGTTTTCTGTGCTGGCGAAAACTGAGTTTGAGATCAATATAATACCCGCGGTGATGATTGCAATGCCTAGAGACATCAAACGTAAAACTCTTGCCGTTTGATAACTCTCTTCCATCCTATGTATTCATCAGTAGACCAAATATTATATAGGTTTATTAACTACTATGGAGGCGCTGCCGTTTAACTTCTGACCGGTGTTGAACTAATTCAATAATCCATTCCAGTATCAGTCCCAAAACTGAAGGGCAGACGAAATGCGTTAAATACTGAGAATAAAGTTTCAGTCTACACAAATACCTGGCACTGCAACCTTCTTAAGTCCAAGATTTTTTCTCTCCTTTCCTATTCCTCTGTTTTCCTTAAGTCAGCTTAAAAATAGCTTATGAACATTTTCCTTAATCAGATGGAGCTTGTATACTTCGTCTCCTTTTAGTATAAAGATCTGATCGTGCGTTTCGAATAGTCCTATTAGGTCTTCTATTTTTGCATTTAATAGGTTGTTTGTCTTATATGTACAATACATCAGACCAGCTAACCTGTTGTCGTCGTAAGCCTTTTCAAGGATTAACGCCAGTTTTAAGGAAACTTTTCCCACATCATTCATTATGAAATCCATACAGCATACCTGTCTGTTATCAGCCTTCTTCACAAGATTTTCAAGAATATTATTACAATATGTCATTATATGTTTCTGAGTTTGAGTTTGGGTTTTGGTCTGTATAGCATGTTTCATATGCTGACTCTCTTCAGAAGAATAAGGATAAGGCCTACTGGTAGCATCGTACCAGTTAAGTTTTGACAGAAGTTCGGTGACTGGGCTCTGTGGTGGTCCAAAGAAGCTTTTAAAGAAGCTCCCTTGCTTTGCAAGTTTGTCCATTGATTTAAGCATTCGCATCATTGATTCGTTATCTGAATAAATTACAAGATGATGTTTCTTGGGTGCCTCTGACTGCTGTTTTTTTAGCCAAACATCTACAGCATCCTTTACTATTGAATTAATAGAAACTCCTCTTTGATTTGCTACAGCACCCAGCTTCTCGTGGACCTGATCATTAAATCCTCTAATAATGAGGGTGTGTGTCATCGATTGTATCACCTATCGACGGTTATTTATTTCTAATGCTATCAAGATAGCAAACAAACGGACCAGTTCATAGACAATGAATATAGGGGTCTTGACAAACCGTAGGTCATCTGGACCTTCTATATTCTAAATGTTTGATATCTCTGCAGTCTACCGATTGCATTTTGATGTCGTTACAATAGAAATACTGTGGCATTATTAAGATTAAGGACTATTTACAATGTGATTAGACGACAGCAAATGAAACTGTGGCACCGAAGACTGAGCATAAATTGTAGATGGCAAAAGATTTGAATGCTCTGGAATGTTCTGCATAAGACAGTTACTTGTTGAACGTTCTAACAATTAATGCAACTCCAACCAGAATGACAATTGTTGCGATGACAGTTAAGTAGGTTACAGATTCTTCAAGAATAGCCCATCCCAAAAAGATTGCTACAATAGGTGCTATATAGGCAAAGGTATTAGCTATTGGTGGTGTACTCACTTTAAGTAACCAATAAAATTCAGCAAATGGTACGACAGTCCCGATAATAATTAAAAATGTGTATGACATAAGTAAGTCTAGGTCCATTTCAGAAAAAGAAGGCAGCAGATTAAATTCTCCAACTAGAACACTAGGGATTATTAGTAGCGCTCCACCTACTAACGTAACCATTCCAGCAGATAATAGAAAATTCTGAGGTAGGAAAGATTTTCCTGAATAGATAGACCCTAATGCCCATAGGATTGAACTTATCAACAAAGATGCGACTCCTATTATACTTAATCCTTGACCTCCAATCGACGGTCCAACAAGGATTATCATACCACCAAAACCTAGCGCAAGACCTATCTTTGCTGAATTTATTATCTTATTGTGAAATATTAAGAACATAAATAATACAACCCATAATGGAATTGTCGAATTTAGTAATGAGGCAATACCCGCAGAAAGGTATTGTGTTCCCCATGCTATCAACCCATGTCCACCAACTATCAGGATTGCACCAATAACCAGAGCGTTTCTCCAAAGTTTGAGTTTTTTAATCTCTTGATTTTTTCTATCAAGAATATAAGAAGCTAGTATCAAAACACCACCTGTAATCATAAACCTAATGCTAAACGCAAATAGAGGTGATATAGAATCAAGAACAATTTTGATAGCTATGAAACTTGAGCCAACAGTTACAGACAAGGTAATAATTACTACCCAGAGCTTGAATTGGTTCAATAAGATTCATACCTTATTTTGATAGAATCTACCGTTGCTGGATTCCCAATTGAATCCATAGATTCTTGTAAGATCGCATAAGACTGAACTGTTGATTCGCTGTTTTAATGTATTGCTGAGCCAATTACACCTTGATCCTCTTTTTTCTAAAATACTAACAATAACGCTGTATTTTGATGAACCCAACTCTAAAATCATACTATGTTCATAAGTCCATTCATGGCAATACCTTCAGACTACATTCAAATTATTGTCTCCGCGATATATGCAATAGCATTATTTTACACTATTATCTCATTTCAGCGCTCGAAGAGACTAGATCAAATCACATCATTAGGCGATGTCATGAAAGAGCTGCGAGATGTGGATCGCGAACTGGCAAAAATACCTTCAGGATCCCAATTTGATGATATTAGAAGTTCATGGTATTCTCGCATGTTCAATAGCCTAGAATGGCTTTCGTTTATGATCAATGAAAAAATAATTACTGACAAAAAATTGATTGAATACATCAAACCTATCATAATCAGTTATTACGATGACACATTTCTGAAATCCGCGCATGTAAATGAAAGAGATTCATACCATTATCAACAATTTAAGAAACTTTATCAAGCTGTGAAGACACAAGTTTAGACAAACAAATGGCCATACGCTATTATTTCCTTAACATCAATACTTTTTTGCGAAAGTCAATTAGTGCTCTGCAACCTTGACCAAAATGTAAGGGGTCATTGAATTATATTCGTCAGGAATTGCCTTAACCAATATCATTAGGTAGATGTATTTTTATTTCCTTTACGGTTTTTCTATGGAAGGTGGATGTATCATAATATGAAAAAAGCATTTTTCTGGGGAAATAATGATGGTAGCGATTATAGCATCGAATACTTTAACCTAATATTAAAAAGAGTTGCACATATTTTGGGAGGTACTGTTATCATACCCATATTGCTCACGGAATGTACTAAAAAATGCACAATATTGTATACAAGGGATCCAAAGCCGAAGGAGAAGGCTATAGATCAGGTATGAAGCTTATAGCACAGTAGCTACCAAATTATTCAGAAGTGAAGTCCAATTGCTGGTGCCTTAGAGCGTATTTTTTTTTTGACTAGAGTCAAGAGTTCATCAGGAGTTACATGACGCTGCTCTATATCTAGACTCTGTTTGTATCTTTAACGCCATAAAGCTATATGTTTACCTTTGCCGCCTGACCTCTGACTCTGAATTCAGGACATCGGGCTACCAGATTTTCACCCCGGGGTACCATACATTACACTCCTTCGAAAGGAAAGAGATCTAATCGTTATTAGCACAATAGCATTTCATCTTAAAATACGTTGCAGCTTCCTTCAATTTTAGTAATTCTAATTCAGTATCTTAGAAGTCCTTAATTATTTATTGATGTTGCTATCATGATATCAATAATTGCGTAAACAATATATAACGCTATCATGCTATCACTAGGTATGCGACTAAATGACCGATTAAAAGATTATCTTTTGCTTAATAGAAATATTTTAATTGGCTTTATTGGGGCGTTTCTTACTGGAGCCGTAACTAGTCAAGCGATAGCAAGATTCACGTCTCCTATTGTTAATTCTTTAATCTCAGTGGTCACTGAGCTTGGTGTTTTCCTTGCGATATTCGGAGTATTATTCTACCTTGACAATAAAGACAAGTTTGTTGACGAACAAGGAACAAGAAGAGAAGCTGTAAAAGTAAAATGGGTCTTATTGAAATTAGCATCGACACTTTCAGTTGCAGAAATTGAATATAATACTGTAAAACCAGCTATCCATTTTTGGCTTCTAACATTGGGCTATGAACCTTTTATTGCTTCAACTATTGCAAGTTTTATTGCTATAATAGGATATCTTGCTGTTGCAGATTCCATGGCATATTTTACACACTTATTTAAAAGGCCATGAATAAAGTTAGATATGCTAGTCTTTTCTTGTTCAGCTAGTCCTATTGGCAAGTACAATATCTATCAGGTTAATTTTTATGGTGACCTGCACGAATTATATCTCCGCGAATGCAGCAGACCAGGCAGCATTCCGTTGTATTCACTTCAGGATCTTCTAAGGAAAACGCCCAATCTTTGGGATTTACTAAAATGGTAGTCATTGGCACCTTCCCTTTGCTGTGGGGAATTTCCTCACAAAATCCTCTATGTATTCTTTATGTCTAGGATTTCGGCAAGGCATTAGGTTGTACCATAAGACATGCCCCTAAAAACTTGAGAAGGAGTATTTACTCCCCGGAGCCGGCTCCGGAACAGCCGCAGCAGCCGCAACATTTGGAGGAGCAGCAGGAGCTACCTATATGGGACCAAATCCCATACAATACCTGCGAATGGTAGCAGGGGACATACTATAAGAAGAGATACCACCACTAGAAGAGGACGTACAGGAAGAGGAAGACCCAGAGGAAGATAATGATTCTGAGGATAAGGACGAAAGGGATGAAGATTAAGGAAAAATGTAATGTACAACATTTGTAAAACGCTTAAGAATATCCGAGAACTACTATAATACTACTGCCTTATTCAACAATGAGGCAAAATAAGAAACCTCACAAATAGGGCATAGTGCGGTACCTGTCTTAATGGCCTCATTATGTCCTAGCTGCTGCCACACAGGGACCACAGAGGATACGAAGGAAATACGATTGTACATTGACTTAGGGGAGAGGGGCTAATTGTTCCTTAGTTCATAGGTTTCTGTCTTTCAACCCCCTCTCTCATTCATTTACTTAATGGTAAAACATATGAAGATCATTAGGCGTGGTAAGCTTCTCATGCATTTCAATCCGGTCTTGACGCATATCGTTGTCAGAATAATAGAGTAATTTGGACCTGTACAAATTATCAATATGTTCTCCAAATCCAAAAAAATTTTCCTTTACTCTAATCTTAAGCAAGTTCAATGTATAATGATAACTAGATAACAAGTCTATATGGTGCCAGACCTCTTCTGGGTTGGATGAATTAATTAAGAGGGCGTGAACAGATACGGTATTTCATATCAAATAAAATATACTCTGCATGACAAATAAGAGATTTGCTAGCTACGATAAACCTGTATTCTAATATATATTTAGTAAGGGTTTTCTGAATAAGCAAAAATAAAAAGGGATAAAGTCAGTTTCAGTATTTCAGTGAATCTATGTTCTGTTATTTAATGTCCGTTTTCTTCCTCTTCGATCGATGGGAATACCTGATCTGCTGCTAATGCCACAGAATTCTCAT
>JBOGPP010000173.1:0-6047 GCA_050748485.1 Nitrososphaeraceae archaeon
AAGACATAAAAATTCATAAAACGATTAAAAAGATCATACTGATGAAAATAGTATATGAAGGTAGGTGTTATCGGAGCATCAGGTTACGTAGGAGGAGAGCTTTTGCGGCTGCTATCTACTCACCCAAAGGTTGAGGTGAACATGATAACCTCCAGACAAAGAGCTGGCGAGCTTGTTCATCGTGTCCATCCAAGTCTAAAGGGGTTCATAGATCTGACTTTCTCTAACCTAGATACAGAAAAGTTATCAGATAAATGTGATCTCGTCTTTACCTCGCTTCCTCATGGCAAATCAAGTAGTATCGTGAAGGATCTGTACGATCGCGGGATGAGAGTTATTGACCTTTCAGCGGATTTTCGTCTAAAGGATCCTAAGGATTACGTCAAATGGTATGGATGGGAACATCCATTCCCAGAGATGCTATCTCTGTCAGCGTATGGAGTCCCAGAATTCAATAGGGAAAAGATAAAGGTATCACGGCTAGTTTCTTGCCCAGGATGCATGGCAGTTACGTCACTGCTCTCGATAAGACCCTTAATTGAAAAAGATCTAATTGACACTGACCACATCGTTGTAGATAGCAAGATTGGCTCATCGGGAGCCGGCGCAAGTGAAAACGCAGGTACACATCATGCTATGCGTTATGGAGTAATTAGGCCATATAAACCAGCCAAACATAGACATACAGCAGAAATAGAGCAGGAATTACAAACAGTTACAAAGAGCCACATCAAGGTCAGTATGACTCCTCATGCTGTTAACATTGTACGAGGTATACTAACCACTAACCACGTTTTTATGAAAAAAGATGTCACAGAATTGGAGCTCTGGAAAATTTATCGTGCATCCTATGGCGCCGAGCACTTCATACGTCTAATACGAGATAAAAAGGGACTGTACAAATTCCCCGATCCCAAGTTTCTTATCGGCTCAAACTTCTGCGATATCGGTTTTGATATTGATGAGGACAATAAGAGAATAGTTGCATTATCAGCATCCGATAATTTGATGAAGGGCGCTGCTGGGTCTGCGATTCAAAATATGAATGTGATGTTCGGGTTCAATGAAGTAGAAGGACTGAATTTCACGCCAATTACACCGGTATGATAGTAGTCAAAATTGGTGGTAGTATAGTATCTGATAGTTTGCATGCTTCTATTTTTGATGACATGGCAGCATTGTTGTTGCGCAACGAAAAGATAGTTATTGTACACGGGGGAGGAAAACAGGTTACGAGTGTTGCTACTAAGTTAGGCGTGAAGCAACGATTTATAGTGTCGCCAGGAGGAATCAAAAGTAGATACACTGATCGGGACACCGCGGAAGTATACACGATGGTCATGTCAGGCCAAGTGAACAAATCAATCGTGACAAAGTTGCTAAAACAGGGGATAAATGCAGTTGGCATTGCAGGGATAGATGGTGGCCTTCTAAGGGCCGAACGTAAGAAGAAATTGTTGATCATCAACGACAAGGGAAGAAAAATGTCTATTGATGGAGGTTATACAGGTAAAATTAACCACGTAAACAATTCGCTTATTGAGGTCCTACTTGACAAGGACTTTGTTCCCGTAATCTCACCAATTGCATTAGGAGAAGAATTTGAATTTCTTAATGTTGACGGGGACAGAGCAGCCGCACATCTAGCGGCGAGTATGCGAGCAGACAAGGTTATATTCCTCACTGATGTAACAGGCCTATTAATTAACGGGAGACTGATTGAAGATCTGACTCTAGGTGAGGCGAAAAGGATGCTCCCCAAGATCGGTTTTGGAATGGAAAAGAAAATTTTAGCATGCACTGAAGCTTTGGAGCTAGGCGTTGGGGAGGCGATAGTTGGCAGCGGTTCAAGAGAAAATCCTATATCCAAATTATTAGCTCATGAAAATTGCACGGTGATAAAAGCACATGAATAGTGAGGATGACTTCCTGGGGCACCTGTACCAACGATTTCCGATTGTCATCGACCGCGGAAAAGGTGCCAAAGTATGGGATGATGCAGGAAAAGAGTATATTGATTGCATGGCTGGTTATGGGGTAGCATTGGTGGGACACTGTAACGATAGAGTCGTAGAAGCTATCAAAGACCAAATAGAAAAACTGATGGTCTGCCACATGTCGACTTATAATACTGCCAGATCAACTATGCTCAAGAAACTATCTAAAGTAGTCCCATCTGGCCTAGACAAGATTTTTTTCTCAAATTCAGGCGCAGAAGCGGTAGAAACAGCACTCAAGTTCTCACGCAAGTTTAGTGGTAAGCCAGGCGTAATTTCGATGAATGGAGGCTATCATGGAAAAACTTTTGGTGCTTTATCCGTGACCTCTAGCGAAAAATATAGAAGGCCCTTTGAGCCATTGTTGGACCACATTAAGTTTGTTCCTTATGGAAATGCTCGCAAACTGATAGACTCGATAGATGATAAGACTGGAACTGTCATTTTGGAACCTGTGCAAGGCGAAAGCGGAGTAATAGTGCCTCCACCGGGATTTATTCAAGAGGTCAGGGAGATTTGTTCGAGACATTCTCTCGTCTTGATTTTCGATGAAATACAATCGGGTTTTGGTAGAACGGGCAAGATGTGGGCAGCTGAGAATTGGAATACTATTCCCGACGTAGTCTGCGTCGCGAAAGGTATAGCAGGAGGGTTTCCTATGGGATTAACCATAACAAGACCCGAAATAATAGAGAGTATGAAAATTGGTGAACATTCTTCGACGTTTGCTGGTAATCCACTAGCTTGTGCTGCTGCAAATGCATCAATTGATGCCCTGGTTCTCGACGGATTGATCCAGAACTCGGCAGATACGGGACACTATTTCAAGAATTTATTGGTTCAGCTAAAAGAAAAACACAAAATAGTCAGAGAAGTAAGGGGATTAGGATTGATGCTGGCATTAGAATTGAGATTTGATGTGAGAAATATACTTATGGACGGGATTTCAAATGGTATTCTGATGTTGTATTCAGGCAGAAATATCATCAGGTTACTACCGCCATTACTAATTGATAGGGAACTGGTGTCGAAATTCGTTGCGACCTTAGACAAGCTGTTATCATTGGAGGAAGAAAAAAGATCTGTTTGAGTCCATGGATCCTATCGATCTCAAGATAATCAAGATCCTTCAGTCAGATTCTAGAAGAGCCTTTGTAGAAATAGCAAATGAAATAGGCCTATCAGAGTCGGCGGTCAGGAGACGGGTAAAGAACCTAACTAGGCGGGAAATCATCAAGAAATTTACGGTTGAAATAAATAGTGGTGATAAGACAAGCGCCATCACTCTGATTTCTGTCAACTCAACATCGGACACCTCGCTGGTTTCCGGCAGACTAATGGGGCTTGCTGGTGTAGAAGTTATCTATGAGATTACAGGACAGTACGACATAGCCGCTGTTATTTCTGCACCTTCTATATCTCAGATTAACAAGTGTATCGACGAAGTTCGAAAAACTGAAGGGGTATCAGACACAAACACGGTTATTATTTTAAAAACTATTAGATGAACCTGAATTCGACATTAAGTAATATTTCCTTCGCGATTATAGTCAACATTCTGTAATAGGCCTTCGAGAATTGGTGTTGCTGCCAACGTAATTAGTCGATTCAGTTGCGAAAAGGTTTATAATATGTGCGAAAGATGAACTTATTGTTATTAGTTGTCACTAAAATCAGATGATCCAAATCATTTCGCGAATCTTTACAATGAATCAAAGGAGCTCAGATCGCGAAGAATTCGAATTCTAGACTCAACTCTGAGAGAGGGAGAACAGCATCCCGGTGTATCTTTCACTATCAAACAGAGAATACAGATTGCATGGATGCTTGATTCTTTTGGCGTCGATCAGATAGAGATAAGCCCAGTCGTTTCCAACGATCACTTTGAAGCTACTAGGACGATCATTAGGCAGGGACTAAAGGCAGATATAGTAGCCCATGTCCGAGCGATTAAGCCTGATGTAGATCGGGCAATAGACTGTGGCGCAACATGGGTGGCCACTTATTTAGGTATATCTGACGTTCATTTGGCTTCCAAACTAAAAATTTCAAGAGAGGAGGCTAAGATTCGAGCCCTAGAAGTTGCAGATTATATTAAATCACACGGAATGAAATCGAGGTTCACAATGGAGGATGCAAGTAGAACTGACCCTGATTTTTTGGTAGAAATGTGTGTAGAAATGAGTAAGAGAGGAATTGAAAGGATAAGCCTTCCTGACACTGTGGGCATCATGAGGCCCGTAGGGATGCACAAAATGGTAACAATGATTCTTGGCCACATAGATGCGGCCAAGACCTCTCTTGACGTTCACTGTCACAATGACGTAGGACTAGCATTAGCTAATGCGTTGTCTGGATGTGACGCAGGAGCTGATCAAATCCATACTACAATCGACGGATTCGGGGAGAGAACGGGCATTCCATCGTTGGCAGAAACTGCGGTAGCATTGACTTTCATATACGAATGCAGAACTGACTTGAGACTTCACATGTTAAAAGACCTTTCCAGAACGATATCCCAGTACACACATCTAGAAACGCCTGAATCGAAACCTGTCGTCGGTGACAGTGCGTACAAACACAAGGCTGGAACACATCTTGCTGCGATCCTGAGAAATCCTGCCGCTTATGAGATAATTGATCCTAAATCGGTGGGAAATAGACGTAAGATAGTTTTCGGGGAATTGGCAGGCAAGAATGGGGCAGGCTACTTGCTGTCGCTCTTAGGATTGAATACGGGTAAGAAAGAAGCTGAGACATTAGCTCGAGGCCTAAAGGAACTTAGAATGGGAGACGTACTCGAGTTGTATTTAGATGACAGGCTGGAGAGAAAGATACTTAATGATGCTGTTGCAAAAGTTAAGACTGAGGAAAAATAAGAAAATTGGTAAAATGTCCAGAATGTGATGCTGAAGTAAAGATTCCAGAAGATTCGATGGAAGGAGAGATAGTGACTTGTGCAGATTGTGGTGCAAGTTATGAACTATTAAAACGTGAGGAAGGGTTTGACATCAAACCGGCCCAAGTTGTCGGTGAGGACTGGGGTCAGTGAGCAAAGAGAAAATTAATACTACGCCTACAACTTCTCTTACAATTCTTTACGATAACATCAGATGGGAAGAAAAGGCTCTATTCGAAGCAGCGAAGAAAAAAGGAACAAATGTCACTATGTTAGATTGTAAAGCATTATCTTTGAAACTAGAAGACAAAATAGATAATATATTATCTGATAGTACTGTAATCCAACGCTGTGTTAGCTATTTTAGGAGTATCCATTCAACATCAATGTTAGAAGGCCTGGGGTATAGAGTGATAAATTCGTTTCAAACATCGAATATTTGTGGCAATAAACTATTCGCACACGTGACCTTGAGAAAGAACGGTATCAAGACACCAAAGGCCATAGCGGCCTTCTCGGAGGAGTCTGCTTTGTCAGCAATAGAGGAAATCGGATATCCTGTGGTCATAAAGCCTACTGTAGGAAGTTGGGGAAGATTGATAGGATTACTACGTGACAAAGACGCTGCAGAAGCTGTTATTGAAAGCAGAGAGTACATGTTTCCACTATATCGAATTTATTTCTTTGAAGAGTTTGTAAAACGGCCACCTAGGGATATTCGAGCGATCGTAATTGGGAACAGAGTCGCAGCAGCCATCTATCGATATTCTGGACACGAAGAATGGAAAACTAACATGGCTCTTGGAGGCAAGGCTGAACCATGTACAGTTACCAATGAATTGGAAGACCTATGTCTAAAAGCATCAGATGCAGTTCGAGGAGAAATCGTTGGCGTGGACCTGATGGAGAGCGACGAGGTAGGATTAATGGTACATGAAGTTAATAGCACCACAGAGTTCAAAAATACGGTACGGGTAACTGGGGTAGATATCCCCGCGCTTGCTGTTGGATACTCAACAGGAAGAAGAAATCGATAGAATTGGTGTCTTACGGTTATGCGGTAGAATTTCTAAAAGGTTCTCTTGAAAAGTATACACCATCCAGGTCCGAGTCCTCACTTGCTATTTCGCTTAAGGAAAAATGCATTGATG
>JBOGPP010000174.1:0-4929 GCA_050748485.1 Nitrososphaeraceae archaeon
AATTACTGTGTTTGGACCACCGACGATAATGCCATCTCCACTGCAGTTAAGATTTGCAGTTAGATTTACTACTCCGCTTACGACTTGTCCACATGCTGCGTTTGATGATGATGCTGCTTGTGCTGCTTGTGCTGCTCCTGGAGTGCCACCTTGTTGTGCAGCCGCAGGTATTGCTGTACCAATTGTCAGTGTGCTCAATGTGATTAGCGTGATCAAAACTGATGCCGCTATCATGGATGAAATACTACGTTTGCCTTCTAGTTCCATTCTTAATCAACCAGAATCAAGAATCTGTATTATATATATGGATGCATGCAGAGTACTAAATCTATGATTGATTGCATTTGATTATAAATATTCATTCAAGCTATCAACGATAAGTCTTTACTAGTAGGATGGACTCTTCTACTTAATGATTGTTCTATTCTATTCTTGTACCTTCGTCGGTAAGGAGGGAGTTGTCAAATAAAATTACTCTTCCATGGCATCATGCTAAATTTCGATCGCTTTCCAATGACAGCAGGTACGGCTATCTGCTTTATACCTTAGGAAACATTCATCTTTGCGCAAGCCAATTTAGAACAGGTATGTCAAGGAAGATCAATTATTTGGTACTAGTTATGGCCGAGATGTTTTTTTAACCCGTAATTCATAATTTAGGTCCTCGTACACCTGATCTATTTTTGTGAGGAGATAGAAAAAATTTGCAGGCATTTAAATTCCCATGCCACCAACCTCCGGTGAGAATTCGATAGGAATGATTCACTGAGTTCTTCATGATCAAAGTTCAAGTTTTTTCCGATTCGCTTCTTTTGTTATGTCTACAAGAGGAATTCTTTCTCCACCTACTATTTTCAGGTCAACATTTACTTTCCCATTATTTCTGATATCTAAGATATTGTAGGTATTCTTAGTGAATCCTCTGAATCTAGTTGATGATGCTGTTCCTGCGTAGACAATATCTATAGTTTCAAAGTTCCATAGCCAAGGTCTATGCTTATGTCCACAGAGTACTAAATTTACATCGTGATGAAGACAGGTTCTAAGAATGTCACCAGCATCAACTATTACTATCTTGTCTGTGCCAGTATCAGGGACTCCCACTAGATGGTGGTGCATTGCGATAATCCTCGTTGTCATTTTCTTGCACTGTTCGCTTTTTAGCTTCTCTTCCAGCCATAGATTTTGTTGATGACCCACCTCTCCTTCATCCCTATCTGGCCTAGCAGTAGCAAGTGTTATGAGCAACGTGCTATCTAATCTGTAGATGCTAGATGCAGAGGAATAATGGGATGGAAAGAATTTCTTGAAAAGCAGGTAACCCGTATGACGGTAATCATGATTTCCCGGTAGAATTATGACCTTAGGGCAAACATCTGTAAGCTTCTTGATTTCCACGCTCGCTCGCCTGAATTGAGAAATCAGCCCTTCGTCAGTTAAATCTCCTGTTATTAGTATTACATCTGGTTTTAACTTATTTTTGACTTCATTGACGATAGTATCAAAAATCTCTTGTTTGAAATAAGTCCCCCCAATATGGAGATCTGATAACTGAATGAGTAGCATATTTCTTTCCTCTTTTTTGTGCCTGATAATTAATATACAATGAATAATATAAGGATCAAGACGCAGCGGATTACTCGAACTAGAATAAAGAAAGAATTTTGTTTCCCCTAGCTACGCGCAAGCATAAAGCCCCTTGATACGTTGCATATGATAACAAGATGAGTCTCATCCATAATAGCGCGATAAAAAGCCTAACGGTTAACAAATTTATTAATGATTAGCACTGGTCATCCTTGTGAACCAAATTGTTGTCGTTATTCTTGGATTGCTTTCGAGTTTATCATTGACCTCGATAATGTGCCTTGAAGATAACTATTTTGGTCAAAAAGCATATGCGCATGACTTTTCTACAACAGATGAATCTTCATTGGTTACATTAGTCGAACAAATTAAAGCTGAAACACAACTTGTAATTGCTAACTTTCTTTCTAATGACAATTTTTCAGCCCATGCACATGCAATAAGTGCTGCCGAGTTAATGAAGGATCTGGAAAATAACATTACGCAAACAAATCCTCCAGTATCAGATGTACCTCAAGTATATGATCGAGGGCAAAAAAATTCTACCACACTTGCTCTAGTGGTTGCAAATATAGTCGATGATATTTTAAGAAAATATGGGAGCGCTTTTGCTGTAGGATATGACATGACTAATATGTCGAATATGATGAACATGGATATGATGATGCCGGATATGGATAATAGTTCTCCTCATTCTATGGATATGATGACAACTACAAATGTTACTAACGGCAGTAGTAGTGCATCAGGAAGGCATTCGAACATCTCGATGAATCTGGAAAACGACTTAGTAATAGTTAATATAAATGACTATGAAACAGCTAAGGTTCTTTCCGGTAATATTAAGGACCAATTTAGTACTCAGTTACGTCCAAGATCACTTGTCAATGAAACCACCAATCTTGATAGGCTAGAAACCAGCCTTGAAAAACTTGAACAAGCGGTGAATACGAAGGCTTTACCTGGAGCGATGATGGATATTGTACATGTTCAAATTCACCCAATGTTACAAAGAGTCTATGATTTAGAGCTACTACGAAATGTAATGCCAGAGAGCCAAGACTGAGTGTTTGCCAATTTACATTGGTTGTGCAAGAATATTGCGAATACTTTGTCATAATTTATTATCCAATCTAATCTAAATACTAAAACACAGACTGGTTTCTAGTTGTTATTGCTCTGACCAGCCTTGTATTACTATATCAATTGCTCCATCATTTCGGGGTATATTCTCAAATGGAGGAAAACCTCTAGCGCCGATATATCCACAATGGTTATCCCCTGGTAAAATAACAAAAAAATCGAAACAATCAAGTTTATTATTTCCATCTACGTCTTGAATAGGAGGTATTTCAGAGTTTACTTCTCTTTCAAAGTAATTTTTTGGTAGAGGTATACTATGAGATATTCCAAGTAATCCAAGTGCGTCACTTTCCTCAACATATCTATAGACATATTCTAGCATGTTATCTTCAGAATTGCGTAAATTATGGAAATCACCTACTACTTTATCGATAGCGTTCCCAAAGGTTGTATTCCCTGCGACCGAGCTCCTATCAATAGCTGCACCAAGTAGATGTATCGATGTTATATTTAATCCACTCTTGTCATTCCATTCTTGATTACTGCTCAGGCTTGCTAAAGCGCTCTTGACTACGGCAGCACCCAGAGAATGAGCAAGGATCCTGATATCTGTATCCTTGCATTTATTTTTGAAATCAATAATAAACTGTGCAAGTTTGGGTCCATTCCTTTCTGCTATATTTTTTGCAGTTTCCCATCCGTCATTGTTTATTGGTGTGTTTGAGTCCCAGCTGAAACCGATTAGAGGTATGGAATAATAATTACTGGCCAAGGACATAGCTATTCTATTAAATTGCTCATTGGCTGATCGTCCATCTGTCCAAACCCCATGTATGTAAATAGCTATTTCCTTTTTCGGAGGGCACGTAAGTTGATTGTATTCTTTACTGTTGCTATTATTAGCTAGATCACTACTATATACGTAATCTGTCATATTATGCCCTTGAACTAATTGTCCTGCTGAATGGTAATCAAAATTCTCACGAGTAGAAATAATGTCATTATTAGGATAGGACTTTGTACCAGTCTCGGATGTATTCAGCAAATGTACCATACCATAGGTAGGTGAAACAGAGATGAACTGTAAAATATGAAAGATGGTGAGAGTCAATAATAATAATAATGCTGCTGTGGTAAGGATTACTAATCTAGATACTGATTGTCTCTGGATGTGCTTTATTGTTTGATTCTGCTTCAACCCATTCAATAAATGTCTATCTTGACAACCATTTAAAGGTATGACAACTCTTGTCTATAAAAACCTGTGATAAGCATATTTGCTTAAGAATCAATATTTATGGGGAGTCCACAATGGAATTACTTTCTTACTGGCCGATCATTCAGTAATCGGTACTGTCCTCCCACCTATTTTGCGAAACTTCAGTATATGCCTTTCACCCATATTAACACCTCATGTCAATACGTCTCAGAAACTAAAGAACAAAAGGAATTATAACCGTCAGTACATTAAAGTGTCGCATATACGGATATGAATAAAACAACTATCACAACAATTACTGTTACAGTGATGATTCTTTTTTTTTGATAGTTGAGCCTAGTACTACTGGTTCATATAATATAGATGTGCTGACAAAATATAACTCAGTTCAGGCTACAACTGGGAACGATGGGAATATCGATGAAACTTCTAATTCTACCTCTACTTCTAGTGCCTGGAATAATGGTGCAAGTAGTCCAACGCCAAAAATGGAATCTGCATACACCACGGCAGGCGACGAGATATATATGATCGCTGGTTACGGTGAAACTAGAAAAAGGAATAAGAATGGTGTCGAAGTTTATGATACTAAAACAGATACATGGACTTCTGGTCCTTCCATGCCTACAGCAGGACACGGATTGGCAGCCCCTGCTATATAGGACAAGATATACGTCATAGGTGGAGGACCAGAACCAGATATTTCCTTTGCAAGTGTTGTAGAAGTTCTTAATATAGGAAGCAATGTTGTTACCACAGGAACACCAGGCTTACCATAGTCTATAATAATTTGAAGCATGCAGATCCAAAGGCGTAATACACATATCCTTTCTTCTTCTTAGCATGAAAGCACATCACAAATCGCTGTTCCGGATCAGAGGATCTCTCAAACAACACGGGGCTAGAGACAAGGACAATATGAGTTAGATCCTATTTTAGTTTCCAAGATTGATTTTTTGTACTAAGATCTCTACACTAAATGATTCATTAACATATTAAGCGACAATTGTATTACCCACAGAATATTGATATGTTGAGTA
>JBOGPP010000175.1:0-2340 GCA_050748485.1 Nitrososphaeraceae archaeon
AAAAATTCCATGAATACAGCGACTTGGTTGTACACGTAAAATCAAAACATCATGGTCCCGTATCACGTTGCCAAACTTGCGGTGAAGAATTTGTGAGGGAGAGCGACAGATATCGTCATATACAAGAGGAAAAGTCACGAAAACTAGATTCTCGTAGACATAAGTAGTATCCGAGCTCTTGGTGCTGGGCCTTAAGCGGTTTCCCAACTGTCTGTATTCAACTTGGATACTTCGTCGAGCATTTGGCAAATATGGACGCAGTAAGTCATCCTGCCCAAGTTAAGGAAGATATCGTATCTTTCAAATAGACATTTTAATGTGAAGCTCAATTACAAAAATATGTCACAGCCAGTTCCAGTTGAAATTCGTACAGTTAAGATGGTAGATCTCAAAGGTGGTACTCTTGTTGATGGCTTTCCCAGCGGAGGTCTGTCAAATTCTATTGCTTCAATGTGCTTTATGAGTTCTGTGCGAAATGAATTAGTTTCGGTATTTGAGTCACCCATATTTCCGCCAGTATCGACCGTACTCCATGGGATTGCAAACTCTCCGGCTAGAATCTATGCTAATGCAGATCTCGGAGTATCTTTTTTGATTTCCGAGTTAAGCCTTAACGAATCGTTGTATTTTTATGTCTCAAAAGCAGTCTTGAGATGGGCAAAAGAGAATGGATGCGAGCTAGTAATTAGCTCTGGAACGGCAGTCAGCCGAAATACAAAGGGAATGAAACAGCTTCGTAAAGAACACCGGCCTCAAAGCATTTACGGTGCAGCCAGCACGCAAAGTGCGATGCAAAAGATGATAAACTGCGAAATTCCAACGTTGGAATTGTATAATGGCCCTATTACCGGAATACCTGGCCTGTTACTAAATGAAGGAGCAAACATGAATTTTGACGTTATTGTACTATTAGGAAAAGTGCAGATCCAATCCTCAGAGCACAGGGCAGCCGCCTCAATTGCGCAAGCAATCATGAAATTAATTCCTGGATTAACTTGTGATACGAAATATTTAATGTCAATGGCAAAGGACTATGAACAAGATTTGAGGAGGCTTAGAGCGATACAAGCAGGATATAATATAGACCCTTACAGATAGGGTTTGGTTTTACAGTGAACAGAAGAAAAGAAATATGACGGTATTTTTTGGCCTAAAATCATTAAATTCTAGTCTAGCAGATAATATCGACTTCTGTCAGCTATTTATACGATAACACAAAAGATAGTATATATGTTCGGATTCGGAGTAATTTTAATGTATTTAGCTGAATACTTTGGGAGAAAAAAGTATGCCAAGAAAGAGAGGAAGAATGCAAAGGAAAGAGTTGCGAAGTCCGGCTGAGGATTGAATCGTGAACCAATCGGCGTGTTCTTGTTCTGAATATTTGCATATACAGTTTCGTTATTGTTGTCGTTGGCTCTCTAAATCGTCTTTGTGGCAATACTTAGGATGCGTTGATACTTGTTGAGAGTTATTGTTTTTGTTTTTGTCCGTCGCCATGTGGTATTTACTTCGGATGGGAAATGGCTCATAAACCTATGAGTTATATGAAGGAAATGAACTGATCGCACGAAGGCAGCGATTCATACTCAGGAGTGATTAACAGTACTCTATTCGCTGATAATCAATTGCAGTAAGATTTAATCGGAATACTGAATTGAATCCAGATTCTCCATCTTGTTCAGACGAATTCAATTTAGCGTATTAAAACTGCTAACACTTTAAAGTTGTATATGTCAAATCTTACAATGTTCTAAACATCAGATATATTTGTCATTAGATTTTCGATAACCAGAATATTGGACTGTGCATAAAGCATATTATGGACATTCAGACAACTTGATTCGGCATTTAAATTCCACAAGTGAACATGATTATCTTTTTGATAATCTAGGCCCAAATCTCTTTATCAGTTCTCGGACACCAACCATAGCCAGTGGTATTAGAATTGCAGCAATTACCCTTGTAGCAGCTGGACTTACCATGTTAATGATTTGTGGATTCCATATTTATCTCTACCGAGGACTGAATTCAAAATCATCTGACTAGTACATAGGCAAATAGTGAAATTCAATAGTTAATTAGGAAATCTAAAGTACATTGTTCCATGAAACAAGCGAAAGACCAGCTTTAGTCGTTCAAAATTATCTACGCTTTCAGTCAGATCAAAGTTTAAAAACTTACTCGTACTCTTGATTGAAATTGCGATGATTAACCCTAGAACTGTGAAAGGTAGATACGATATAGCACTTATATCTGCGATACAATATATACATATATCATATTATGAGTAACAATAGAAATTTTCTTTCACAGCAATTGATGTGGATGGGAATTTAT
>JBOGPP010000176.1:0-3393 GCA_050748485.1 Nitrososphaeraceae archaeon
ATCAGAGGACACACAGCGATCTTATAAGAAGTTGTGTTACTTTTCGTGAAATCCTTTCCACCGATATGGCATACTCATGTGATTACTCGATGCTGTATTATAAGGGGCAATGTGAGCAAAATTCAACTTTATTGAGGCAGAATGAAACTGAAGCACTATGGGAAACCAAAAATGACCTTTCGTTTTGCTCAGATCCGAGGGTTGACACGTATATTCAAGAACATGGCTTGACCGATGCCCCTAGATCTCCTACATTGATCCCGGGTTACGAGTCTCCAATTGCCTGAATTCATATGGAGAAGGAGTTGCAGAAGGAATATGGACCTCCGGATGAATAGAATGGTTGCTATCGATCTGAATCCACAAGAGGACATAGACGGGGGTAGTGAATTTCAAGTTGAAGCTGGAGTTGGAGGAGGTGCCTACCTTGGATATCAAGCTTCTTCTGTGCTTTCCGGTAATACCAATGGCCTGTGAAAGGTATTGGTTAATGCTGTAATAAATAAATAAAATATCCAATTGAGTAGCCATTGACCCTCTAATGGTATCCCTTAGCCCGGATGTATCGAAAATGACGTCACACCAAATCGCCATATCATGTCTCTGTATTATAATTTTGGTCATGAGTACCAACTTTTTATCATTAATCCATTCCGTAATTGTAGGCCCAACGCGAGCTGACAATTTTTTAGTGCTTGAAGTTTCGGCATCTCAATTTACTAATTTCACTGGTACTATTGCAAAAGTTATTGACGGTGACACTTTGGACATTTCTACTGCTGGTAAAGACGGCGGAACTGAGCGAATAAGACTGGTATTGGTCGATGCGCCAGAATATCTTTAACCAGGTTACCTTGAGGCAAAAAATTTCGTAATGGAGATTTGTCTAGGTAAAAACGCTCAGGTTGATCCTGAGGATAAGCAAGACAGTAGCTATGGGAGAATAGTGGCAGTCCTATACTGTAATGGTACAAATGTGAACGCAGATATTTTGGATAATGACCTTGCAAGCATATATGAGAGCTTTTGTGCTGTTTCTGAGTTTGGGAACTCTTATTGGGCCAAGAGAAATGGCTGCTAATTTTTCTTTTGGTCGAGTTTTTGGTTATTGAAAGAAGGGTAACAAACTCGACTTGTCCTCTATCTCAACAAGTGAATACATCCGATGGATTGTCCTTCTGCCATTATCCTATTGAGGCCTCAAAATCTGATCCCTTTATAATTCTGACTTTAACCCTATAAAGTAAAACCTAGTTTGTCATACATTTCACAAGGAATAAGGATAAATTTCTGCTTCCTGGTACATGGTATCTGACTAACCAGACAACACTAGCTAATAATTATCCACAGTATCTGTGTAGATATTTTTATATACACGTTTGTAGAATAGTGCTGGAAAGATGAATAAGACCGAAAGTGACAACAGTAAAGTGTTAGTCTTAAGGAATAAGACTAATGAAGGGTATTTCGTAAGGGATATCCCGGCTAATAGTATAATGAATTATCATTCTTTCCCATTATTCTAATGCCCAATCTCACTTGACTTTATATAATCGAATATAATATCTTGACAATAGGACACTGCCTCTAACTCTAACTGTTTGATCCTTGCGCCGAGCCAAACAGAGGGATATGAGGAATTAAATTGCTGCTTGCGACTAGGATCTAGAGACTTAACAGTGACCTCTGCACCCATGTTTTGTATGCGGACCAACGCATTGACTGCGATTATTCTGATAATACTAATACTAACGCCAATCGCTTCGGTAAAGACATTTCCGATTATGAGAGCGGTTGCACAAGTTCAATCGATGGATCTACGTGAGACACTCCAAAATGATGGCTTATTGTTACAAGGAGTAAATGCAACTGCTCCAGCGGGAAGAGAGGAAGACATTTACACCATACCTAGTGGAGGGGATATTTACCGTATAACTGGAGAGGTCTTGAACAACGATACTGTTCGATTTAGCAGTGTTCGGGTGTCGGCTACGGTAATTGATAACAATGGTCAAACTATTGGAGAAGGGTCAGCACATACTTCACCTTCAGGCATTCAACCAGGTTCACAGGCTCCATTTGAGATTAATATTTTCAATACTTCTGTAAAGGGCGGCATCAGCGCAATTAGCAATTTCACTTTACAAGTAAATGGCAATCGTCAGGCGCTGGCATTCAGATAAAGCCTTCAACAGATTGTCAATCTCGAGCATGATGATTGTGCTACCAGAGGGAAAAAATCCTAGATATCAGAGAACACCATTCTGGCTTTTACTCAGATTTCAAATGTGATACTATCCAAATGATGTGATTTTTTAGCCCAAATATTTGATCATAGATTCTGCAGTTTGTCGTCAGTCAAGATTGGGATGCAACAAGTGCAAAGTAGGCCAATAACTACTACACTCATCTTGCATACACGGATAGCACCTTAATTGCCTATCCGACTTCAATATCTCCCCCTGGGATAACTTGATAGCTGCTTGCGATTTCGTCACCTAGATCCGACCTCACACTAAATGATGAATTTTCTCCTGGTGCTAATATGATGAATTTCGCATTTTCTGTAGAAGATGTGATCAATGTACCATTTGCATCATAAAATTGTACTGTTACTTCTGCAGAATTGATTGTATTGTTCGAGTTATTTATGAGAGTGCCATTTACAATTGTAAAGAGTAAATCTTCAGAAAATGTGTGATTGGTAATTTCCAAATATTTAGTATTAAGTACATCTCCGGTAGGTGTGCTCGTAGTGTTAGAAGTGTCGGATGTTGACAACATAGTTGTGTTACTAGAGCTAAATAACATACCGAGAGGGGAAATTTCAATAGAACAGAGCAATAAAACTGCCGAAGCAAAGATGATTGCTACAGTGCCCATCGCGTAAACTGGGTTTTTGTTTGTTGCTTTTTTCACGTCTCACAATAGTCACCTTGGTATATATGAATTGATTGGGCAAAATTATATGTAAATGATTGAACTGAATTATTTGGTCTCATTTAGAAATGCCATTAGGGTGGTTGTTGCATAGCTTCTAAATTGAATTATCGAAAGTTGGACTCTGCATTAAGAATTGGTTTTTGAATGTCTTCATTTTCTTTAATTTTATCTATTCCTTATTATTGTGATACAAAAATGAATAGTCGTGAACCCTACATACAATTTCCACCTTCAAAGGAACGTAACACGAGATAGGCATTGTGATTAGAGGCTGTTGAAATTATTCCAAAAGCCGGCTGTATCCTGGGTTCAGAATTTAGCCTACTAATTTCAAAAGAAATTGTGAAAGAATTAAGGCACAGTTTGCATTATATCTAGGGACCAATTCATCATTAGCTAGAAAAATGACGTATACGCTCTTATTTGGCAATAACTTTATCGCAGATAACC
>JBOGPP010000177.1:0-8138 GCA_050748485.1 Nitrososphaeraceae archaeon
TGCTTCTGACGCAGAAGTGAACATAGTAACTGTCACAGTTATTTGTCCAGAAGGCGCTGCGCATACGATTAGAGCATACAGGGAGGAAGCTAGTGCATTAAGAGAGTATGTAAGGCTTTTGAAGCTAAAAGAGTAATTTGAAACTGCTTGCCACACTCAATAACAAACACGTGTTAGATAACTCGTGACTATGTAGTTGATAATTCTATTTGTAGCCATGTTATCCTGGTTATAAATGTAAAATAGTGTTATCTGCTTTATGTTCGGGACACAAATCGTCCTCTATTCTCGAATACCTTCAAGTAGCAGATGCCTTTACACACATAGGATCAGCGGTACCTGAAAAAATATACTATCAAGGTTTACTGCCGGGAACTGCAAAGGCAAAAGGAATCACGTTTTCTTATCTCCGACAATGAGGCAAACTATAACATCATGAACTAATATCATCATAAGTATGGTATTTCAAATTCTTGCACCTTGGGGATGTATACCTGAAATAACTAAAGGTTGCGTAGATATGACAAACGCCTCGAGTACGTATCTAAGTATTGTTTTGGGAGCGCTGCTTGGCGTAATAATAGCTTGGTGGATTTATAAAATACAGAAAAAAACTACAATGAAACAGGATGAGACTCTCAGACGGATAGACGAGGTTGAGGAAAGTCACTATAAAGTCTTGAAATCAATGCAACATATGCAGAAACATCAGGACAGACTTCTTAGGGAAATACTTAATTTGGATAGGAAGATTGATGCCGTGATCGAGAAGGAGAACAAATCATAGATAGTAAAATAAATCGCAAGTAAATGCTGCAATAAAGTGAGTGATTTGAAAGGTGTTACGAAATCTAGTGTTAGACCTAAAATCAAGTACGTTCAAGACAGTTTAAATGTTTGACTGTATACCAGCGATATAATCAGTGTCCATTCCGTTACTGGAACTTTAAACATTATTATCATTTGTTACCACATGGTTTCTAAGTATTATTCATTGATTTCCAACTAGTTTCATATGATTGTGTCTGTTTTGACTGTTACCAAAACCAAGTCCTGATTGCATTGGAGTGGTAGAAGAAAAAATAAATTTATAGGTGTTTAAGGAAGCGAAGGTGATGAAGATTATGCTCCTGTACTGTTCTTTAGAAATGCTAGCGTCTTTTGCCATGCATCTGCGGTTTGGTCAGGAGCATAACTGTCCCTTGATGGGTTGGCAAACGCGTGTCCTACTCCTTTGTAAACATATATCTCGTTAGGAATTCCAATGGAATCTAGTGCCGCTTTAAAACTTGTTACATTCTCAACGGAGATTGAATCATCTTGATCACCAAAGATTCCCAGAACCGGCCACTTTATCATGGAGAGTTCCTGAGGATCAGTCACTAAACTTCCGTAGTAAATCACCGTTGAAGCTAGTGGATAATTTGGTTCGGTATTTAATGCTAATTGCAATGATTGTTGACCACCAAAACACCATCCAAGTGAAGAAATCATAGATGCATCAACATTCTCTAAAGAGGCAAGATATCTAACAGCAGCACGGAGATTTGCGATGGCCTCAGCCGGATTATCCCTTACAGCTCCAGATAATGGACCAGCCTCTTCCTGATTTGATGCGACTTGACCATTAAACAAGTCCACAGCAAGAACAACGTATCCTTCCTTTGCTAAAGTGTCAGCCATCATTTTTATATGTTCATTCAGACCTCTATTTTCGTGAATCATCACCACTGCTGGCAACTTGGTGGTGTTTGACTGCAAAGCTGACGACATTGACGACGACGGTGTAAATGACTGGTTTGTGTTTGAAGTATTACCAGTCGTAGGATAGACAAGATATCCTGATGTGTTGCCATAATAGTTGACTGTCTGGTTTTCCAGTGCCTGGTCGCTATCTCCCCATGGAGACATAGAGTTAGGCGACGAGTTCCTGGTGGCATTAGATACGACTGTGTTATTATTAGAAATCATTGATGCGTTTGTCTCTTGGGCAAAGGCTGGGATGGTGGAATAAAATTGAGTCAATAGTGCATACGAAAAAATCGATGCTACTAACCACAAACTAAGAGTACTCAAGTTCTTTTCTCGATCTTTATACACACTATTCTATTTGAATGATATGCTCAAGGTACAACCTTGCTTCTTATTCCATATTAGTATCAGCACAAAAAGCCCTATTAATAGAAGTAGGGAAACTAATACATACACTCATTAGAACTAATGGGCAAACTGCAACTCTTAATTAACAGCTTATCTGACCCGGGACTGATTCTTCCTTCAAAGCTTCTCTTCGTGTCCTTAAATATGATAAAAGTCTTTGATGAATATATGGCCAAATATGCAATACTAAGAAGTACCGTACTAGTAATTGGAATCATATTATTAATATTTACTTCATTAGGCATGAGAACTTATACGTCTGATCAATCGGCATTTGCCCAAGATACAGATACGACATTTTCTCGTCCGCCACTGCGTTCTTTTGAACAACTCTCAGCTCAGCAAATGGCTACTTCAACAAATAAGACATGTACGTTGACACCCTCATTAATAGAAGTAGAGGGTACACCACAGCAGACTCAGGGCCCATACTTTGTTGATGGCATGTCTAATCGTTCTGACATTAGATCTGAATCCTCTGATGGTTCAATACAAGAAGGTATTACATTGCATCTTATCATTAATGTTTACGACGTGGATAGCAATAATGATAACCTGAACATGAATGGATCCTGTGTTCCTTTTAACGGCGCAAAGGTGGACCTCTGGGAGGCAAATTCCCAGGGCGTATATTCTGGTGTCGTAGAAGACGGTACCGAAGGAAAGAACTTCCTTCGTGGATATCAGATAGCTGATGAGAATGGAACCGTTCGATTTACTACGATCTATCCAGGATGGTATGAGGGAAGAGCAATTCACATACATGTTAAGGTCAGATCATTAGAAGGTTTACAGGATCCCTTCGAATGGACTTCACAATTCTATCTTAATAACTCCTTAAATGAACAGGTTCACAAACAACCACCTTATAGTAATCATGGACCTGTTGACACGGTTAATGAAGAAGATAGAATCTATGCAGGACCTTCAACAGATGGACTAATACAAACCAATGCTGGTAAACATTTAATGCTCAATCTTACCAACTACCAATTGGGAGGATACATTGGGACCTTCAATATCGGAGTTAACGCTACTCAATCGGGGTAGCAAAATACTGGCTAATCTTTTTCTTCCTTCCCTATCGAGATTTGTAGAACCAAATCTCTTAGCTTGTTCATTCATTACTTAGCAAAATTGGCATTTAGTATTATTCCCTCTATTAATGAATATGAAATAAGTTAGATACTGTGTGGTTGAATGGTACAAACCGAACAATTATTGTATCCAACTAACCATAATGAATCAATATGAGTAACCGTGTAGATGACAATGATAAGACAGGCATCAAACACGACATTAATGATGGGGGAACTGGAAGAATTCGGTACAAGAACCACCTTAAGAAATCGCAAGATATTAGCAAGTTCGAATTAATTGTTGCAGCGTTAACCATTCTATCTCTGATCATCATACTTGTGGTCTACCTAGAGCAGCTAACTCCCGTCCAGCTTCAAATACTGTATCTTTTTGATCTTTGTGTGACTATTATTCTAGGTATAGATTATACATTCAGATTAAGAAGGCATCCAAAGGGACAGAGATTAAAATTCATCATCAAGAATTGGTATGAGATTCCAGCTATGATTCCATTGATTGTATATGCATCATTTGATACTCATGTGGCGATAGTTGTTGTATTGCGAGCACTAAGGTTAATTACCTTTTTCAGATTAGTGAGGCTATTCAGAATACTTTCATACTTTGGAGATAGTCAGTTACTTTACATAGCTTTTTTCATTTCAATAACGACCGTCAGTGGAGCTATCTCAATTTATCTCGTTGAATCACAGGCTGCAGATTCTGACATAAAGACACTTAGAGATGCATTTTGGTGGTCTGTGGGTATTGTATCAACTATTGCGCCAAACAATCTCACCCCTGTGACGACTGAGGGTCAGATAATCGCAAGCATCCTTATGTTTGTTAGTATTGGAGTCATTGCAATTTTGATATCTACATTAGGATCAAAATTGGTACAATCTAGATTAAAGGAAAGCAATAGTATCAGACCTGGTGAGACGGTTTTTTCCAGAGAATCGAAAGATGATATCAAAAGGAAAATTGACAAAATTGAAGATTTAAATTCTCAAGAACTGGATTTGCTTCTTAATATTATAGTCTCAATCCATAACACCTTACACCTTCAGCAGCAACAAGCACATACACAAAATTCTAATAGTTCAAATATAGACAGGAATACGTCGAAGCATGAATTGCAGGATAGGACAGGGAGTGAAAATCAAAATAAGCACTCAGAAAATCGCATATGCTTAAATTGTAGTAACGTCTATCCTCCCCATTCTTTATTCTGTAATTACTGTGGCAGAAAGATAATATAAAATTGGAGCGGCTTTATTGACAAACTTCCGGCAGGTCATAAGTTTGTTGATCACTTACCCCAAGTCATACTAATTCTAGTCCAAGGCGATAAAGTGAAGAAATAAGAAGGACTAGGCCAGCACTATTCGTTAGAGCGCCCTCTTCATGAAACCATTACAATCAATTCTTCTTTTATTTGCACTTTCTATGGTTTGAGTTATACCATCAACGCAAGATTTCCATTTTTGAAATACGCTCTAGTTTTTTTCTCTTGGTCGAACCTAGAATCTCTAGGTAGTGCTGGTTATACATAATACCGAGAATGTTACTAAAAGGGTCCACAACAGAGGCAGGTGGTAGGGGGGTACACTATTTCCTATTATTTTACTTCAACCACTAACATAACTCTCCAGGATACACTAGTCCTAAGGATTGAGTAATTCTGTGATAGGTAATTAAGAACTCGTTGGTGGATTAAGCCGGCTGATTCATACTCTCATGTGTATAAGTTATTGCATAATAATACGGTACAGCTCAGGCAATTCCAATTGAACGAGGTCCATTCCTGCTAGGACCTCCTCCTTCACAGTTATCATCATACTCCAAGGCACTTCGCTCCTTTTTACACGCATTGACACAAATCTGTTGACAACTGA
This sequence comes from Nitrososphaeraceae archaeon, assembly GCA_050748485.1. Taxonomy (GTDB): domain Archaea; phylum Thermoproteota; class Nitrososphaeria; order Nitrososphaerales; family Nitrososphaeraceae; genus TH5896. The sequence continues at coordinate 5,139 of JBOGPP010000177.1, forward strand.
TCATAGATGACGAGGTATACTCTGATCCATTATAAGCAGAAGGTTTCCATTTTTGATCTCATTTGTATATACTTTAGCTCAATCAACTTAGAAGCTATGATGACGGGCTTAGTAACGACATTGGATTTGTACTGCATTAGTTAATATCTCGATCTACCTATTTGATTATATTGTTGATGAGATAAAAATAGGCGTAGAGCTATACAAAAAAAAACTATTGACGAACAATTTATTTTTAAACTAAATCTTCTAATACTACTAATGGGCTCGATCCCAGTAACAGACACTGTCTGGACCTCTCAAGTAGTCTTTAGCTGCTCCGGGCTATTCATATAATCTTTAGCTTCTTGCGTTAATTCTTTGATGATAGGAGTACCAACATCTAAAGCTTTTTCAAACCCTGTGATAACTCCAGAAGAGAATGTCTGCCATCCCAAACCTATGACTGCTAAGATGACCACTGCTAATAATATGAATCCAAATAACCCCATCTTGTTACATATATGGTAAAGTTCGATATAAAGATTATATCTTCATTATGAAGGAGCAGAGTCACAGAGTCCAATGTCACAGAGTCCAATGTCACAGAGTCCAATCTGTTACAATAACCTTGAATCGGGAAGTGTTGGTCTGTAGAAACCTGAGACACTCCCTGATCAGAGAGCAAATTAAGAAGTTGGATCGATAGGGATTAGTATAACTAAGGTAAGTTGTCTCTGATTCTAAAACTAACAATCTTGTGGACCAAATCGTATGGAATCGGTTTGTCTAACGGGAATTGGATGGAACCTTTACCTTGTTTATATACGGACAACTCTTTTTTGAATGCTTTTGCGCCCGATGGCATCGGATAGAATCCGATATGATTTTTCCATGCCGCAAAATATACTAAATATCTGCCATTTAGTTTGAAAGTGGGTATTCCATAGCTAATAGCCTCTACAGCTTCAGGCGCTGCTTTTCGTATAGTTTGCCTTATTTTTTCTAGAATGATTTGAACATCTTCCGGAAATGTTTTGATGTATTCATCTATAGTTCGGAATTCCTTTTTTCTCATACTTCGTCACGCTAGAAGGCTTCCAATTTCACGGGTAATACATTTTTTTATTGTAACAGTCCTGTATCTCTTTTAAATCGATTTGATACCTCTGATTTGCTTTCTCATAAAGTTGATCAGGTGAAAGCGGTGACAATTCAGTATATGCGGTCTTTATAATCTCGATTAATTTGTCTCCTTCATGCTTTACTACCAACACCATAATCACTGTACATTCAATCTGACTATTTATTGTCTCTCTCATTCCAATGTTCTAACTCCATGGACTAGCTCGACCTGGTTCCTGCTAATGCATTCCCGATGTCGCGTGTTGTTTGTATCTTCAATGATTTAGCTATTGCTATCTTGTATTATTTTCTAGTTACTAGCTGATATTGACGCCATTTGCTGAAATTCTATATATGTGCAGGCATCTCATAAGTTCAGGATTAAAACATACATGCATGCATCTCTCGAATTTCCTTTTGCACGTGCGCACACAGCAGAACACGCGTTTGTGGGAGCACTTCAGAATTTGGCAGGCCAAACATTGAGCGTAATGAAGGTAGAACACACTGAGAAGGGCAATACTGCTTTTATCAAAACAGTTCCTAAAATGGATCTAGAACTAATTTTGCAAGCTCAAGAAAATGTAAATCAACTTATAAAAACAGGAAGAAGTGTCATGTCGTATACTTTTTCATCACTAGATGAAGCAAAAAAGCAGTTCCCGTCACTACGAGCAAACGAAGAACGCATAATTGGACCTCAGCAAGTGACAGTAATTGAGATAGAAAACCATGATCTTGCGGCTTGTGCTAGAGATCATGTAACTAATCTTACTGAGTGTGACTTCTTTTTAGTGACAAGAGTATCAAATTGCGGTAACATAACTGAAATAGACTTTTCCGTAGGACTCCAAGCTAGGGAAGTTGCCACACACGCAATACAGAAGTTACTAAACATCTGTAACGCGACAGGTGCCAATATTAACAGTGTTGAGAATACTGTAAAAAAGATTAAGAACCAGAATGACAAGTTATTGGGAGAATTAAAGAATTATAGTAGAAAGAGTCTCGATAGTTTACAACCATACACCGTCGATAGCAATAAAGCAACCTTATTCCACGGTATCTTCAATGACTTGATTGATTCAGAAATCCGAGCATTTGCAGATAAGAGGATAGCTAATAGCAATACGATTGTAATTATCGCTAATGCGCCCAATGATATCGGTAATAATAATCCTGTATCAGAACCTACCGCAACAATTGTCGTTGCGGCAAATGAATCACTAAAAGCCATTGATTGTAATAAAATAGTTAAGGAAATAGTCGGAAGAGGTGGGGGGAAGCCTCATTTTGCTACTGGTTTGATCAAAAAAGACGAGATGGTGGATATTGTTAGTACTATTATCGCTTTAGTTAAGAAGAAGTTATGAGCCTTCGCATTAATTATCTTTACAATAGTAACATTAGAATGTCTGAAGGAAAAAGTGCTGGTGATTTGGAGAAGCTCTAGACGAGTCACTATTCAAAATGCTGCTGGAGGTACTACAATTGGCAGGCCTACAGCCCTAACATTAATTAGAAATTTTCATACAAATCAAACCAGAAGACTAGCGCATTGAATGATAAAAAAAAGAATAGCCATAAAATTGAACTAGAATGTGATTCAAAGGGGACCAATGCTCCTCTTTTTCTATAGAAGATACTTAAATACAAGGTACATCAAATCAAAAATGATGCAAAAATCGAGCTTGGAGTTCCCGCCAGGACCATCATCACATATCCCTGGAAAGATTGTACGAAGTTTCGTTAAAGATCCTATTAATACTCTTTCAAAAATTGCTGATGAATATGGGGATCTATCTCATTTCAAGTTAGGTCGCCTACATGTATACCTGATCAATAATCCAGATTATATAGAAAAGATTTTGATCTATGATCATAGTAATTTCAGTA
>JBOGPP010000178.1:0-37765 GCA_050748485.1 Nitrososphaeraceae archaeon
CCAATTCCCATATTTACTTACTGAACGGCAATGTAAACGAGAAGGTGGCTCCTTTTCCATCCGAATTATTTTCAGCCCATATTCTACCACCGTGAGCTTCTACTATGCCTTTGCAAATAAACAGTCCAAGGCCAGTTCCCCTATCAGATCTTGTAGCAAATTTTGTAAACAGCCTTGGTAAAATCTCTGGATGTATGCCCACTCCAGTATCGCTTATTCTGATAATGACTTCATCACGATTATTATTGGTATTAGATCTTATGTCAGTGCTGATTAATATAGTCCCTTTTTGAGTAAATTTCATGGCATTGCTAAGCAAGTTCGCTAAAACTTCATATAGCCTTATCTTATCTGCCTGTACGTATATAGGATTATTTTCACGGGGTTCTATGATTAATATTCTTATGGCAGGAGCGTAAGGGGATTGATTTTCAATATCTTTCTTCACATTCACAATCTTTTCATTTATGTTAATTATTTCTTTTCTTAACTTTAGTGTCTGACTTTCAATTCGTGATACATCTAATAGATTAATAGCGAGCTTTTGAAGCCTTTCTGCATTCCTCTTTATTGCGTCAACTTCCTCACTTTTTTTACAAGAGTCTTCCAATAGCTCAGCATATCCTAAAATTGATTGGGTTGGTGTTTTCATCTCATGACTTGCGATATTAATGAATTCGTTTTGTAACCTGTCATGGGCTTTAAGTTGTTCATATACTGCCACTTGCCTCCATAAGCTCTCAAAGATTGAAAAGTAAGCCATTACAGTTGGTTTGCTGTTGGAATAAGTAGCTAATCCTAGAGCCTCAGCAAAATTCTCTTTGGAATCATCTTTTTTTTCGAATACTAAAGATTCTTTTTTATCAACCACTATTATAGTAACTGTAGTTACTGCAAATTCCCCAGGAGAGCGGAATTCGAAATTCCTCTTTGTCTCTATTCCTTCTTTAGCTTTAAGAGGCACCATATCTCCCAAGTTATTCTCAATCAAAGGATCATCTGGAGCCAGAATTTTAATATGTACAGCACGTTCTGCTGCTCCTTGTTTTAATAATTGAATTATTCCTAAACGCTGTTCACGAAGAAAAGCGTTGACAGTGGGAAGTAATAATAAAACCTCCTGCTTGGCTAATCTTATCATATCAATAAACAATGTCTGTACAGATTGCGGATCCTCAATTAATTCCGTCTTTCCAAATATAGTCTCCTTCTCTCCTCTCTTGTTCATATAAGGAGGAATATCGTAAGGGATCCCCAAGCTATTAGTCTAAAGTAGAACACAAACTATTTAAAGTGGATTTAGTCCTTCGATTACACCATGTCATGGTATTAGCTCAAGGATAATTAGTTAGCTATTCCTATATACTCGTTGTATATTGTATAAGTACGGTAAGTAAAAACGACATTTGATTGCAAATCAAAGTTATTGTTCGAATACCCACACTATTATGATCACAATAAAGAAGTATTATTCTCGCTCCCCTTACCTTCTTTACCTGATCATAAACTCGCAAGTTATTCTATGTCTTCGAAATTCGATAAGAATGGTCTTCATAAGTCAGTATCTACAACAACTAATACTGCCACACGATTTAGCAATTCTATCGCCACCAATCCCGAACATATCCTATTAGTTGATGACGAAGAGGATATCGCAAAGTTATTCAAAAAAGCACTTGAACGCGCGGGTTTTGTTGTGGATACATATAATGATCCGTTACAGTCATTATCTAACTACAGAGCAGGAATGTACCACTTATTATTACTCGACATTAAAATGCCTGAGATGAATGGATTTGAACTGTATAAGAAGATTAGACAAATAGATGATAAAACCAAGGTATGTTTTATGACTGCTTTTGAAGAATATTACGACGAGTTCAGAAAAACATTTCCGGATCTGAAGGACAAAGAATGCTTTATCAGAAAACCGATAGGTATGAAAGACCTGATTAAATCTGTGAAATCGCACTTGAATTAAAACTGAATTACCGCTCAATACGTGACACGGCTAATACTTCAGCTACAATGTTCAATAGTACCGCGTAATGGCAGGGTCACACGATCATCTGCACTCAATATTTCAGCTAATACATTGGGTCCCATTTGTAAATGAAATTGTATGAGTTAGCTATCGATTATAGAGTATTTTATCAACTAGACGCCTGTATATTATGGTTCTAATTTAGGAGCGGTGGGCGTTACTAACATGAGCATCAAGTTCTTTTTTGTTACGAGCAGTTAGTCCGCAAATAGTGCAGGTTTGAGACAGATTATAATCTTGTTCTGTCAGTTTACTCACATTCTGTATATGGCCACAACTCAAATAGTGTTCATCAAAGTTGGCCCCATTAATAATTTCTGTTACTTCAACCTCAAAATTGCAAACTTGACATTTTGTCGTACCTTTGGTTCCCATGGAATCACTCTATTTGCCGCATTATCATTTATTAAAGTTCGTATCATACAGGTTATTAACCCAACGACCTGTGCAACTATTGGATGTTATAGCCATTCATTTTGAAGTGCTCCTTACTTGCGAATAACAAAAGGGTCATTCAAAAAAAAGTCTGAACTAGCGCAATAACTTCTCTTGTTATCTTATCTTTAAATACCATATATCCCTTACTGGTATATGCAAGGCGAGCCAGGCGTAGACTATGACGAACCTAATCTTAATCCCCTGACATGCGATATATGTAAGCAGCAATTCGATAGCCTAGACACATTGGGAGAGCATCAAAAGAAATATCATAATATGTAAAAAAATACAGAAGCAATATTGGGCTGAAATTTTGGCCTCAATTAAGTGATCATTAATGCAATAATATCAAAATTATGTGGAATGCTTTGTGCATAATTTTTCCTTACCTCTTCTATTATTTGGTGATATTCGCGAGGACGTTGACAACGAGAACTGGATTAGGAAGATTGTATAGATTGTAGTTCAGACAGTAGTGGATGAGGGGTCTAAAGAAGGGAGTACGTTATTTTTCATTATTCTGTTACCCGAAAGAGAATAATAATATCTTTTCCGAGAAAAGTATCACAATTTGAAGTGAGGCGGTTAATCTTTGTTGACACACAGTCCAAAAATTGTGATGCTTTTATTGCCAGATACAAGTCGCTATTAATTCCCAAGGAAGTGTCTACCTATATGTCTTATTTGGCCAACAAATGTAATTAGCTCGTTGTAAGCAGATAATGGAATACGCATTGATTTCAAACATGTGCACAAATTCTTAAAAAACTAAGGGATCTCTATTTTTCAGCATCATTACGCTATTGTTCTTGTTCTTGCATTTCGCCTCTTTAAGAAAATTATAATTATGAATGCGACACCTACTGCGAATGGTACAAACACAATAGCCATAGCACCCACAACTGTTCCCATAATACTACTGAATATGCGTTCCATAACGCTGCTGTGGATAACAGCTAAGACGATATCTTGCGTCTGCTCCTCTTGCTGTCCATTAGCAACAGGATAAGAAGCTGAAAGCTCATATATTCCAGGTTTATCTATAGCAAAATCAAAAAGTCCAATTCCTGAACGACCTCCTATAGTATAAGTGCTACTCGTGGATGGACTAGAAAGCGGGATTTCATTTCTCGTGTCTTTTGATATGATATTGACTATAATACCTGGTATCTCCTGATCGGTAGAATATATCCTATTATCCACCATAGATCGATACTCATAGAATATTGTATATTCTCCAGGTTGCGGAAGTGTGATATCACTGGAGCCTGGTACTACTACCTGAAATGATGGTATCTCTGTGATACTCCCTATATTAGAAAATACAGTCAAGAATACGATTGCAATAGATATTGCAGGCCCTGCTATGAGAACAATAACGCCTATTGCATAAAACCATCTGCTTGGTTTAATCTCTGCCGGGGCAGTATTCGTCGTCAGCGATTCTACTTCATGGCTCTAGTATATCTCTTTTGTGGAAAAATAACTATGTGCGAATATAAATAGACAAAACTGTGAGTGAACCTAGCCCATTTCGAGGAGATCAGAGGCAGGATCCAATTAAACAAGCTGAGTGATAGTGCAAATAATTTATTTACAGCTCCCCTCACTCCATTATCCGGGCGTTCATTCTCACGGAAGGTATCATCTCAATATTTAGGAAATTTGAAATATGACAATCAAGAACATGTGATGAGAATGCAGATAGAGATTCTAAGCTGTCAATATTGAAATAAGAGGCATACACACTAATAACATGAGTTACAAATCACAAGATAAACATGATAGTGACAGGAATCAAGTAGTTCTGTTTGGCAACTTGAAAAACCTATAAATTTTAAGAAAGCCTGGGAGCTCACCGTAAAGAATTCAAACTGGTGAAAATTGAATTCTGTTAACCAAAGTGGTATCATAACAATGGCTATCTTCTATTTGAACTGTATAATATCGGAATTCACTAACATCATACAATGATCTAGCTTAAAATGCTACTCCTCAGAGATATCTAGAGATTTCCTTGATTAGAAAATAATAGTTCATCCCAAGCATCCTCGAGCATTTATCCGTGGTAGCTAAAACGATTCTCCATTGGTTTATAAGAGGTTGTTTACAGAAGTTATTATCGGAATTGAAACGAAGAAACAGTTTTTCGATAGGTAGTAAATGTGAATGTATGTGTCATACTAAAGGCAATATTCAAGATTATTGTGGTTATTGTGCATCCTCTCATATAAATCGGGGATCAAAAAGAGCAGCACCAGCAATAGAAACCAAAAAATAGTACCGATATTACCTCAATACATATATATTTTGTCGAGATCAGAGTTGAAGCAACGGTAAAAGTCAATAAGGGATTGGTGGTTGTCTTTTCAACTTTAGGTTGCCTGAACCATCCAATTTCAAACTGTTATACACTTTTTTAAGCAATTTTTGTTATGACATATTCTAACGACACTGGTATTATCATTAATGATAGTGAAGCGCAAGCCAAAAAGAATTCCTTTGATTCAGACTATTATACCTCTCATCGAATTCCGGTCATCCTTCAGAGCAAAGAAATTGGAAAAGTGTTCGTCGACATCAAAGGCGACCTCGTTGTAATTACTGGTGAAAATAAGAAAGAAGATGAGTATATAATTCCTAGGTCAGTAGGTAGTCATTATGATGAAAAACAAGTTCTTTTCGATATTACGGCTAATTCTTTGGAGGAATTTGAAATTTAAATAGAAGTTGTATCAATTAGTTAGACCGGATTCATGTTAGCTCATTGCCCATATATCTACCTGAAACGGAGTTCACCATTAAACCGATCTCAGTGTTTGTGCTGTATTGAAGAGAGATAATCGTTGCGATTTGAACAGTTTGAATGTCTTTAAATGCTGTAAAATGATGTCAAATATTCCCATAACTACTTGTCAAAGTTATTGTTGAATTCTTGTTTGATACCTTTGGCGCATATGCTACAACAAAAAAATAGCACTAGCAGAGGGCTACGGCGTACTCCAACAATAAATTTCTACTGTTTCAAACCAAAATTACTGGATATCGTTGCCGCCCGCGAATCGGATCTTTTTGAGTATACAATATCTTAACTTATGTAACCTTCCCTTTGTCTGTAATCTGAAACAGAGAATGCAGCTGTTTCTCTAGCTGTGTTCGCTATGGATTTGGCATTATTCACATTTATTCTTGAAAGCTCTTTCGTATGTTGTTGAACCCGCTCGAATGCGTTTCCAAAAGCATCAATATTTCCAAAGATAATGTCACTACTTATTCTTGCTGATGCTGAGATGCTGTCTGCAATATTACTGACTGTTCTAGCGTAAATTTCAGAAGGGATCTTTGGCGAGAACCAATTACTGTACAGCCTATATACATTTTCGTAGTATGGAACCCAGAATGCATAATTGAAAATAGAATCCATTATTGACTTCTGGGATTCAATATAGTCCTCTACGAATTCTCTAGTGGATCGTAAGGTGTGTTCTTGATAGTTCTTTATTACATCTGTATATCTAGGAATTTGAGTTCTTGCCTCATCTAAAGACTTTCTTACATTGTCTTTTGTTTCATCTAACGATCTGTGCAATGTTTGTTGAAATTCTTCTGCCGCGACGCGTCCCTCGACTTCTTGCAGGGTCTGCGCTGCTTCGCGCTTATCTTCTATTCTCTTAGCTTCTTCAGCAATCTTCTTGGTTGCTTCTATGGCTTTCTCTTCTTCTCTTTTGGACATGATAAAGCTTGTTCAACATAGTATAAAAGTGGTAAAATATGGTGGCCTTCCCCTTTTATATCCAGCTCGATGTTGAACCATAAAGGGCTGTTATCCTCATGATATTGGTGACAAATAAGATTCCAATCTCGAAGCAATCGCAGTTAAAACAATTTTATCGATGTGGGACGCACTCCCAAAATATTAAGAAAAGAACAGTACCTTTTTTTTGACCGATGTGAATGTTTTTCGAGAACACACCAATAATCCTCTGCCCTTCGAACTATTCCCTACTAATTTTCTGAGTGTCCTAATTTTATGGTAAGGGGGTTGCCTTGGCATAAAGAACACTACTGCCAGGGTCGATTTCAAACGGTATTAAAAAGAATAATTGGAATTGGAATTGTAGTAGCGCTATTATAATAATAATAGCAATAATGATTAGTACTATATAAGTAGAGTTCCAAACATTTCTGTAATTTTACCTATCTACGAAAGAATTTAACCATTATGTGCGGATAAAAATTAAACGCATCACATCGGTTTTCCAACACATTAAGACATCAATTACGTCTACTGAATTGAACATGTTTTCCGGAAATATTACTTATTCCTTGGGAATATAAAACGCTTGAGTTAGTAACCTGAACACGATTATATAGTTTGCCACATACGTAAATGTAATATGAGTGATAGATTAGACAAAGGTGAAAAATCTGATGAAAGCAGCACTAACGTAGATGCATACTACTCTTGTGATGATTGTGGTCAGGGATTTAGGTCGCGTCAAGAGTTAAAGGAACACGAAAGCAGTCAACATTAATCTTAAGGCTAGGCCGGTGCTCTGACTTTAATCTAATTAGCGTAGACAGTAAGTTGTAAATTGGTGTTCTAATCGACCATCAAACTAACTATACCATGTTGTGTTACAAATGTCCTGCGAGATACTTCATGGACCACAGTTTTTCTGTCCTTGTGTGCAATAATGTTCTATTGACAACAAACTAAAATTTGAAATACACGGTAATAAGACCTATTAGCTCCGGTTCGTTTGGTACAATATATGAAGTTTTGGTAGAGCATGAAGAAGGTGGTGTTACAACTAGTACAACTAAATGTGTACTGAAAGAACTTACAAGGATTGACAATCTTAGTAAGGAACGCTTTGAGAGAGAAATTAGGATATTACCCGAGCTGAACCATCCCAGTATAGTCACTATTCTTTACTGGAATATAGGTGGTGATCCTCCTAGATTTCTACCATATTATATAATGGAGTATTTGAAGGGCGGATCGTTAAGAAAATACATGGATGAAAAATTCAATGAAGATAGGGATTTTGTCTTCGAACCGACTTGGGCGATAAACAAGATCATCCTGCCTATCTGTAATGCATTGGCACAGGCTCACAGCTCAAAAGTATATCATAGGGACTTGAAGCCGGACAATATTATGTTCGTCGATGATACTAAGTCAAGTATTAAAGTAGCAGATTGGGGACTTGTAAAAGGAGATGCTATTGATAGGGAATCTTTGGAACTCACCACTGTTACGTCAGACGGACAGATAGGTGGGACACCGGGATGTTGCTCTCCTGAACAATGGTTTGCATTCAAGAAGAATGAAATAGATGGGCGAACCGATATCTATTCCTTAGGTGTAATGTTCTACGAAATGCTAACGAGAAAACGGCCGTCCCCGTATAACCCAAATAATCCTTCTACTTTGAAAAAGAAGGGGGAGCAACAATCAAACCTTCAGCCTTCCCCTGCTCTTCCCCGAAGTCAAACACATGTTTACCCCCCATCTAAGCTTAATCCCAATGTAACAGATCAGCTGGATGCTTGCATTCTAAAAATGATTGAAGTCGATCCTGACAATCGTCAAAATTCGGTATGGGACTTGATAACGGATCTTGATATGATGAGATGATCCTCATTCAATAACCATTCATTGAACCATGCGATTGATTAATACTATCTTCTGCAGCAGATTGCATCGATTACCAACTACGGTACTTGTCTTTCAGACTTTTTTTATCTAGACTTATCAAATAGCGCTATGAATCGATTACGCAAGAAAAAAGTGCTTGAAATAGCGAAAATCAATCCTAATATCTAGCCCATTAGAAACAGATTATATTCAGACGACGATGATCTACGTGACATAACGAGATAGAATTACTATACATTTTGAGGAGTCGATCTGAGTGCGTCATTTATTTTCTAAGTCTATAGAAGATATACACGGATACAAACGGTATCACCGAAAACATATATGCCCAGTATTCAACTACTGGTGAATCAAAAGCTAGATGAAGTCCAAACTTTAGTCCTAACAATAGTCCTAAATACAAGGTGATAAAGAGTGGAGCAGTTCCAAAAACAATGAACCTGTGGCTTCTGAGTTTGAACTTTTCAATATTGCGATACGGATACTGTAAATGATGGTAGAATACAGGCATTGATAGTAGAGAAGTAGCAAACGTTATCGTAAACAATGCTATCATAAGGATTATGCCATCTTCAAATGAGAAATCACTTGGCCTATTTATCGAAATATTAAGTAAGAATGCAAAGAGGAACCCCGACACCGTCGTAAGAACTGCGCTCTCTTTTAGAATAGTATCATAGTCTTTGGATATATCTCCGTTCGTTCCATATTTTTCTGGTGTATCTGAATTGGTATTCCCTTCTCTGTTGCTGTTGTTCTTGGTGGTGCTGTCATCATTCATTTGATTAAGTAGGTGTGTGAACAGTATAAGAAGGTTATATCTAGTAATATTCTCATTTATAAAATGAAGCGCTCAACTATTAGAAAAAGAACCTTTCATACTTTTGAATGAACAATCTGAAAATATTTGACAAAAGTATTCCACATGCTCATCACTAATGAGATACGATCTCTCTTGTAGTAATATGATCTCTGGTCATAACTAAGGAACTCTATACTCACACATTGAGCACTCTTCACCATACTATTATTTTATGGTAGAACAGGCATGACTAAATCTCGATACTTTGGCCATGACTTTAATGAACTCAAGCGAGAGCATTTGACGATTAGTGTGAAAAAAAATGTCTGCAGGTTAAAGATATACGCAGGTATCAAAAGTCCAGGTAACCAAGAAATATGAACCTTTTTCATTCAAAAGCTGGCGCTCCTTATCTTGATTATATCTTAACCTTATCCAAGATCTGAATGAACAACTATCTATCTACTACCTAATTCATGTATACTTCAATATCTCTAGCGCTTCCTGCACTTGCGCGCTCAGGGAATGGTCGCCAAACTTTGAATTGAAATACCAAGGAATTTATCCAGAAGGGAAGCAACCACTTAATATACACCAATAATACATAATAACCATAACTTAAATGCGGATTTTGATAGCTGAAGATGATCTTGACATATCGACACTTTACAAGAAAGCGTTAGAGAAAAACAAGCATCAGGTAATCATCACGTCGAATGGCGAGGAGTGTCTTAAGAATTATCGTACTACTCTAAAAAACATGGCATCAAAAGCATTGCAACCAAGTAAGGCAGATGCGGCAGCAACAGAAACTGACTCATTTCAAAATTACGGAGCTGAATTCAAAAAAGTCGCCGATACTAATGTTACTTCATATGACGTCGTTATTCTTGACTATAGTATGCCAGGTATGAATGGTATGGAGGTAGCCAAAGAAATATTGAATGTCAATCCTCACCAAAGAATAATCTTTGCATCAGCATATGTGAAAGAGACACTAGAACACTCTGTAAAAGAACTTAAACAGGTAGTAGAGTTGATACAAAAGCCTTTCGCATTGAAACAACTAATCGACACAGTAGAAGATACTGAAGCATTTGAAGAATTACGAGAACTTAACGTGAATGTTGATCGCATCAAAGAAGCTGATCTAACCCATGAGCAGATTCTTGATTTGCTAGACAAATTAAGGAGAATTCAGAAGAATAGAGCATTTTGATTTTCCTTTCCTGGGATTAAAAAGCACAGGATATGAAGGTTTGTATGAGTGTCAATTAGATCATAGAATAGGAATTTCAGAAATTAATTATTGAATTTCGAAGGATAACTTCGGTCTTGAGAACAATCAGGGATCCCTCTATTTGTCGAGGTGACCTAAAATTAACTAATCATGGCAATTGCTCAGAACAACCACATCTGAGATGACTATTATTACAATTAGTTTGCTATTTAGGCATTTATCTTGGATCATGGAATTCTATTACTAAGGATATAAATTAACAAATAGTTAATATTCTCCATTTCATTGTCGATATTTTTTATATATAAGCCTCATAAAACCTAAAATACTCTGAATGTATAAAAATAGCACCCTGATAAATTGGATGGCAATCAATCCCGAATCTGAGAGCATACTATCAAGAATCCAATTTGGAAACGAAAAAAATGACTATGTGATTATGAGTAGATCCAGGTCGTATTTATTGTCCTCAAATCTACCAAACCAATATCCATATTTAATCCGTTCTTTTCTACCAATTGGTAGCTTCGAAAGGAACATGGGAGTGCATGCCCTTACTAATGAAAGATATGATACTTCTCACTCCCGGATCAATTCTCCCGCTACTGATGATAAGAGAATTCTAATAGTAGACGATGATATTGATATCGCAAGGTTCTTTAAGTTAGCTTTGGAGCGAGCCGGATTTATTACAGAAGTTTCCAATAATCCAATATCCGCATTAACGAACTTTAGGCAAGGGATATACGATTTACTATTATTAGATATTAATATGCCACAGATGACCGGTTTTGAGCTGTATAATAAGATAAGACAAATTGATGGTGAAGTCAAGGTATGTTTTATTACAGCCTTTGAAGAATATTATAGAGAATTCAAAACCGAATTTCCCCATCTAAATGAATTAGAATGCTATATTAAGAAGCCAGTAGGTATGGACAACTTGATACAGGCTGTAAAATCACGACTTGATTGCAACTAAAGTATATTACGCTTTTTCAGAATAGGTAGTTGAGACAATCTTGTGATAAGACAGCTCATACTCTTCAGCGATTTGTTTCCAAGTGGGGAAGGTTCTCCCAAATCGTAACGCCTCCTGTTCTTGTAGGTAACGTTCCTGAGGATTCACGAGTAACCTGATTACATTACTCGCAAAATCAGATACTTTGTCACAAACACACAGTGCATGGTTATTAATATTGAGTCCCTGAGCCCCAACTGAAGTACTAACTATAGCTTTTCCAGCTTTTAACGCCTCTAAAATCTTTACCTTAATTCCTCCTCCTATTCTGAGAGGACACACGACAACTTGGGCAGCTTTATAGAATGGATTAATTGATTCTACATAGCCGGTGACTTCGATATGTGAGGATTTGCTACTGGTGTTCTTTAAGGCAAAGACTTCAGCCGGTGGGGAATTACCAACTAGATATAGTATTGTAGTGGGGACCTGGTTGAGAATCAAAGGAAAAATGTACTTGGAAAAGTATAGTGCTGCATCAACATTTGGTTCATATTCAAAATTGCATACAAAGAGAATTGATGGATCTTTACCGCATTGGGTATTCGAGTATATACTATTTTCAAGTATATTCTTTCTTCCGTATGAACGCAGCTGTACTATACTGGGTTCATGGTCGATCCCGTTAGGAATCATTTGGACGTCGACATTGGGCTCTAATCGCTTTATAGTTGCTTGATCTTCGGCGGTAAGGGCAACCACTTTTGTAGCTCCTCTCCAAGAAGTCCGTTCCCACAAGAACGTAAAATAGTATTCACGCCAACTGGAAAAAAAATCTTGAGACGATCTTGATAAAAAAGTTCTTTGCAAATCAAGTGAATATTCTATATTATGTTCGACAAGCACAATGGGAAGATCCAGGTTCCTTGGAAGTAGTTGCATCAGATAATAACCCTCTAGGTGCACTAGATCAAAACAATGTTCCATGAACAGTTGAGAAATTCCGTGAACCCCTTCTTCGGAATAGTATCTGTTCATTAACCATGGACGTCTTCGAGTATGCCCATTTAGCTGCGCCGGATTTGATATTCTAAAAAGACTTATACTTGCACAATAAGGCTGTAAATACCTCAAACTTAGGCTATCTATTTCTGGCTCAATGGTTAAAGAGCATAAATGTATTTTTATCCTCTTTCCTAACCTTGAAATCAGCTCGTACTCCCTTCTACGACCTCCGCTGGCGGGTGGAAATGGGAGCTGGGCAGTTAGGAATAGCATTTCAATTTGGGGGAACCCCATATTCTTTTTGGCTATACTACAATTAGATGACATGGCTAATAATACTTTCAAAATACCTCATAGTCAAGATAAACGTGGGATGTAAAAGACATAGGAAGATATCCCAAAGATCTACACGACTTGAAATTTTTTCGAAGGTAGGAATATTATTTGATATCCAGTTGATGTAGTCGTTTAGCAATTACGCACTCTTACTGGCGGCGTTTCATATTTAGTATATCTTTAAAATGTTTTTCATACTGTTACTAGTTATGAAGCAAGAAACTATTCAAAGGAGAAAAAGTGGCAAACAGAAAGATACTTTCGATACTTACAACGAATACAAGGGTTTTGAGGGCAGAAAATATACCGGTATGAAGGTGGGAAGGAGCCATAAGTGGTAATATGAAAAAGGTGCGTGGATAGAGAAAAAGATAACACCTGGCCAGTGGGATTTTAACTTCTCGGTGGATAAGAGAAGAGCAGGAAATGCCCCAGAAGGTTTCGGTGTTCCAGTCGGAACAGAGTATCACTGGTATATAGTCGCCCATCAAATTGTCAAAAAAGTGGATGCAAACAAGTATACAACCACAATGACAGGAATCAAATATAAATTAGCTCACAAGCGCGCTGAACAGGAAATTGGAATATTACTGAACATACACAGTAGAAACTACCAACACGAATATTGGAAGGATTGGTGATTCAATTGAAAGGCGAAATGAACGAAAACACCTCAAAAAAAAATAATATTCGAGACATAATTTAGGTTCCTGCAGGAATTTATTTAACTTTAGGTTGCGTTAGTGTATGCGAGAGTAGAGGATTGGAGATATACTACGAGAATCAGATCTGAAGCCTGTCACATCTATTATGTTACGATCAACAATTTTGATTGGCCGCTTAATAGATATTGTATCCAAACAACACTAATCGGAGATCTATGAATTCCCTGCATACAAGAAAGTAAGAAACTAGCCATCTTCATTCCATCGACCAGAAGTTTGAAAAAATCTAATTGAATTGGTTGAAATCTGATCGATCAAGAATCCTATTTATGATTCTTGTCGTAATGTATGATAAATTCTGTTTCACTCTGGAATGCCACGTTGCATTTGCTGCACATTACAGGTTCCTCATTCTTATCTCTGCTATCTGACATCCTGCAAAATCCTTTTATTAAATATGAAAAATCATTTATAAATATTTCACTATTTGCCGTGATCTAAAATGAAACGCTAAGAAAATTGATACATTTAACCAGATCTCCTAACGGCCGTAAACCATCCTATTTGTTAAAATGGGTCCATATTGGCGTTTTTTTAATCTAGGTAAACCTTATACATTAAGAAATAGTTTGGCAATGACTATTGATTTCTCAATATTAAAAGTAACTCGAGATGTAGCTGAACTAAAGGTGGCTAATTTTTCCGTCTGCCATTAGTGGATCGACGTATCTCCTGCAGGTAAGAGGCTCTTTTTGGCCAGTCCCGTATTTGGCCTTTCCTCTATACCTTAATTGTGCTACGGGGAACGGGACCGAAACCCGCTACACCATTCTTGCAGGAGACTATTATCATAGGCAAACTTTGTTTAAAAATGCTCACTCTGATAGTTCCCTTATAATGATGAAGATAACACTATTTAGGTCAGACGGAAGATACACTGTTTAAATCCCAAGTTGCATAATTACAAGTTGTTTGATGAATAATGAAGCTGATTTGATTGGTAACGTGAAATCTGGCCAAGAAAGAAAAATTCGGCAAGGCGAGCTACAGCAATCAGGACAATGGGTTCAAGTAGTAGCTCAAGTGATGGAAAAGGTAGTTTCTGGAACAAATATGACCACTACAATTAGTTTCGACAATTTGGAAATTGATGTACCAAGAGCGCAAGGACCGGATGGGACAGATTTAGGTGGTGCTACTTGGAAATTAAATGGCAAAGTAGTTTGGACAACAGAAGCGCACAAAGCTCAAAATCAATAACAATTACACATCATCGTTCGTGTAAGATACATAGTACAGCATCTGAACAAGTGTGATAATGCGGACGCATCACGATTATGGTACACGCGTGGATTTCTCCCTTCAATAATACGATACTTTTGTAACTGAAAATATGAAAACATCTTATTTCTTCTCGACCTACTTTAAACCGCACGTACAATCTAAATTTAGCCGAACCTGTTATGCATATATAGCATTAAATTATAATTAAATACAAGAGTTTCAATGATATTTCTTGGCAAAAAGCATCTTCATATCCCTGAAAGTGAACACATCGTAGACGGATTAATTAGATTATTGAGTTCAACAAATTCAGGTTCAATAAGACTGGAATTTGCTAACAAACCGGCTGCAGAGATCAACATTTACAGTAACGATAATTTTAGCAAAAGTAGCAAGAAGAAGATCAAGGTAGATCTGTTGGAACCAAGTCTTTTTAAGCTCCAAGATGATGATCTCAGTTTATTCGACAAGTTGAGAACTGCTACGGAATTCGCTCAAAAATTGACTGATAATATGCTAACTTTATCGTTATTAAGAAAGGGTAAAGAAGCGATCACTTTGGGGGAAGAAGCTCATCCTTCGCTTTCAAGACTAATCACAAGGAGCGATGATATTCAACTGAATAGTTTGAAGGAATCTAGCAAATTAAGGAAGGATTTCAAAGACGAAGACTAAGGAGTTCGCTCCAATTTTCTTAAAAAATTGATGACGTTTTGAATCCTGCTATCAATGTATACTAGCCTTTGGCGCCTAAAAGGGGAACTATAATAATTTCTGATTCGGATGCCATGCTATTGATAGAGTTATCAAATTCGTAGGGTTCCATTTCGTTACTGATTGCTTACGGAGACATTGAAAAAAGTTTGAGACAATTAATTTGGATGGGTAATGATTCTATTATTTGGATAATTCCAAAATTATTCTCACTTCAAATGAAGTATCTGTATTTGTAATTACTTGGAGTCTACTACTTACATATAAATTGAGGCATGGACGGATGTCTGATCCTGGTCCTCGACTGATGACATCGTTCTTATTGATCAGATATTGTAAATTACAATGTTTGGGGTGGTATTTGGATCAATTGCAAGAGTTCTACCAGATATTGGTTGTCCATTAAACAATTGCTTTCATGGGCAACTTTCAAAGTCTTAAAGCAGCCAACTTGAGGATTTGTTTATTGTCGTCAATATCAATTTCCACCGCCAAATATGTTTGATATTGCTTGACCTAATTGCTCAAATGGATTTTGCTCTGGCGCTGGGGCTGCTGTCTGATTTTGCTGCAGCTGCAGCTGCTGTTCTG
Source organism: Nitrososphaeraceae archaeon (assembly GCA_050748485.1). Taxonomy (GTDB): domain Archaea; phylum Thermoproteota; class Nitrososphaeria; order Nitrososphaerales; family Nitrososphaeraceae; genus TH5896. Next base: position 15,746 of record JBOGPP010000178.1, read on the forward strand.
TTAGGCTATTATTAGACTGCTCTGGCGCTGGGGCTGGTGTGTGAGTTGTTGGCCCTGAGACGACTACAGTCCCTCTGGCTATACCGTTCCTAGTGCGATCGATAGGAGGAGGAGTTTCTGTTTTCTCGTCCGCCGGAGTCTGAAGACCTATAATGGTTAGAACCAATTGATACGTTCCCGCAGTTGGGAACTTGATTGTCTGGGTGTCTTGAGAATTCTTTGCGGTCAATCCCTTCTTTTCAAACACTTGTGTACCCTTACTATCTAGCACGGAGAGATCGTAAAATACGTCTGCATTAAGAGCTCCTCCGGAGAATGCGTCAGTAAAGTTGAATTTGGCAGTTGATTCAGCGCCCATTCGTATAGGAGTGGGTAACCACATAACATTCGCGTGGATTCCACCAGTGTCTGAGAGTAGATCGGTAGAAGTTGCATTCGCGGAAGGCGTGGAAGGTACTTCAGCCTGGTCCTGGGCGGTGCCATTGGTCGTACCGTCCCCAGCGGCAGTCAGTGGTCCTGGCTGCTCCGTTGCAAGTGTAAATTCCATTACACCACTTACATTCTGATTGTTCGTTGCACCACCTCCTTCAAGTGACACCGGTTGCATACTTTCGGCAGTGGTAGAATTACTCGGGCCAGTTGCAGTCGTATTCAAGCCTTGCTCCTGCTGCCATTCATTGGCTATTTTTATGACGTCATTCTTATTGATTAGATAATGTAAAATTACCGCATTTGGAGAGGTAAATGGATCAATTGCAAGAGTTCTACCAGATATTGGTTGTCCGTTAACGGTTGCGTTAAATATGCTACTTCCGAAGACAGCCTTTGGTAGCTTAATCTCTTCGTGGACGAATATCGGATTTTTCTCTAGTCTCTGAACATCATAATAGAATGGCATAGACCAAGCGAACTGACCAGTAGTCGAATTAAAGTTGAAATCATCTATCTTGTCATAGTAAGATATGAGGGTTGTGTTAAATGGCTTTCCGTCATATTTCAAATTCTCGAAATTGAAGACATCACCTACGCTTAGGAATGTTTCAAATTTAGGAGCTTTATCCGGGACAAAGATGTTTCTATCATTGTCAACCCCAAATATTTGTATATCAAACCTATACAAACCTCCTTCTTGCAAAACAGGTCCTCTTATGTTAATGGTCCCGCCTGGATCTGCTACGTATGCTGCTTGAAATGGGTCCCTATCTCCGAAGATCGTTAACGAACCATTCGCTGGCTCTACTTTTAGAGTTAGCAATCCATTATGTGCATGGAAAAAGTCACGGACTAGTGGTTTCTCGCCCTCACCTGGGTTTGCGCCTTTGCTAACACTAATGTCATATGTTACATGTTGAACTGTTTCATTTGTTTTGGCATCAAATAACCTAAATTGCATGTATGCATCTCCCCCTGTAGTAGTTGTATAAATTGGTGGGCTTATCTTTACGAACAGGCTTCCTTCTCTATTTCCAAGGCTGGCTGGGGGTAGATTCTCTTGCGTCAAGCCATCACCATGGGCTTGTTGCATAAGTGCATTATTAAAGGCAAAAAAGAAAAGAACAAATGTTAAGATATAGACTATTCCAAATTGCAAATTGGAAACATGCATTCTAAGCAATCTCAATTCTGCTGCATAAATCTTTCCAAATTCCCTATTTAACTATTGCATTATGAAGATTTGAACAGCAGCATCCATCCAATAAATGCCAAGAATAAAGTAGTAATTTATTGCTATTTTCCCCAAACTATTTTTCCAATAATTTCTGATCATTGCGATGTTATTTACGATATGTTTTGAAAAATTCATGTACGTTACTTTATATAGTAAGCTATCTGGCTTCAAAAGCTCATCTTGGGCAGAAAAGAATATTTTGCATTATATGATCACACAAGAAATAGTACAGGCCTATCACATCATTCAATTACTAAAGCCAATCATTGATTATGCAACAAAATCTCAGATTTCCTACATTATAATTCAATAGCAATAGCAGATGCTCATTTTTTGAAATAACTATGTAGAAGTGAGTTCTTGATCTCAACACGATCTCCGAGTAAGACATGGACATATTTGTTTCTGTCTTCGAAAGGTATTCCTTCATTGGTAAAAGCGGATTCAAGAGAATCAAGCGCTACGAGTTTCCATCGATTCTGTATTGCAATATCTATTGTATTCTGGGTTTCATAAAGTATTCTTCCCAGTGAAGAAAGACGATATCTAGCCTACCCCTATTGATGAGGCCCATCGAACGAAGACGATTGATACGGCTGTAATATTGGCTGGGTGTTAGATTGATATGTGACATTGAAATCCGACTTTCATCAATGGGTTGGTGTCCAACTGAGGTAGAATCTGAAGAGTTCGCAATGGATCTAAAAAAAGATAGGGACTTGTCGTCCGAAATCGCACAAAGAACCATCGCTATTGAATGACTTTCCGACTCCGGTTGTGGGTATTCTCCATTGACGTTACTTTTCTCAGAAAAGGTGTTTAATATTCTCTTATTTTCGTGAGACATCTAGGTTTGTGCCTATATAAACAATACGACATAAATAACTATAACGCATATACACCATAAGATAATTATAGCAATTCATTTTACCAGCCAACTGTTAACGACTAATATTTTCATCCTTCAAGCTTAACACTAGAATTATTTATTAAAACTACAAAATAATAATATGTTGCAGATCCGTTTGAGACCGTGCTTTGCTTCATAATAGGGTTAGGTACAAGTGGTCTAAGGCACGTTCAAAATTGTCGATGCGTCTTCTAATAAAATACTGCGTGCAGTTTTAAACTTGTCATAGAATCCCCCCAGCCCCGTCAGCGTACTTCAGTTCTTAAATCACTCCATTACGTGACTATTAGCATGGATACTTGGCACTCTAATACAGCTCCAAAGCTTGAAACTAAGAGTTCAAAGTCATTAATTCATTCATTTGTAGTGAAACAGCATAAGGGTCTGACAATAAATCCATATCAAGGATGCCAACATCGATGCGGATATTGTTATGCAACTTATGAATGGTCACCTGATTTTTATGACAAGATATACGCCAAAAGTAATGCTCCTGAGATTCTGGAAAGTCAGCTAAAATCATCTAAATTTAAGAGAATAGAACCTGTCATGATATCGTCTGCAACGGATCCGTATCAGCCGGCAGAAGTAAGGTACGGACTTACGCGCAGATGTATCCAAGTACTGCAGAAATACAAAGCGCCGTACTATGTATTTACAAAATCAACTAATATACTGAGGGATTTGGAACTTCACAAGGGATACCGAGACAATTGTTTTTTGGTATGGTCAATTACTACTTGCGAAGAAAATAGAAGACGCCTAATAGAGCCTGGAACCCCTCCAGCAGATGTCATTTTCGGTGTAATAAGAAAATTTGTTGACGCTGGGGTCTGTTGTGCAGTGAATATTGATCCAATACTTCCTCTAATCACTGACTCTGAAGCTCATCTTGATAAGATAATAACCGCATGCAGTAATAATGGCGTAAGGCACGTTTTTGGGGCTTTATTAAGACTAAGAGCAGATATTTGGGAAAGGATGAAGACAATACTCAATGCACTAGATATCCATGAAGGGTCTTACAAATACCAGAAAACCATTTTTCAATTTTCAGAGCCTATACGACCAGGAGTCAATATCGGGCCATCTAAATCATACGAAAACAGAATGCATGATATTTTGAAATACAGAGTACGGTGCAAAGGTATGATACCAAAATTTCCTGCCTTTCTCTGGAATAGGCCTACTATGTCAGATCAATATAATGATACAATCAATCATGGGAGCCAACATACATTAATGAAATATGTATAATGCTAAACCAGAAGTGTTGGAGTTATTACACATTACATATTCAAAAAATCGTTAGCAAATCATTCTCTAATGTAACAACAATGACTAGAGAGGTTCGATCAAGGTCATTCCGGTTTAGCGTAATGCCTTATTCTCTTGCGCTAGGAAAAGGGAATCGTATGTAGCTAAATACTAAGCGTAGCAATAGAATAGACCTGTCATTTAAATTTCCTTACACCATTGTATCATAATTATGTGAATTTCTTTATGAGTTTACATCTCTGATGTATATACAATCAATATATAGTATATTGTTCCATTCTGCTGTGATGAACAGTGGATACTTTGCAATGGTAACTGTGGGAGTAATTGCGACGATTTTGACCATTGGATTTGCGTCAACAATCTATGGCCAAACAAACATGACAGCAGGCAACATGACAGCAGGCAACATGACAGCAGGTGATACAACATCTTCAGGTGGGGGAGAAGGTGGAGACGACGGAGATGAAGATAACGGAAGCGACGACGGAGAAGATGATGGTGAAGGCGGAGGGTCCAACTAGCTTATTCAGTCAAGGCTCTGTCCTCAAGGTTGGATGTAAGTAATATCAGGCCTATGAAGACATATTATTTTTTTTATTCCCACACTTAATTTCCATCTATTAGATAAAAATAACTGAAGTTACATTGAATCCTTAATGACATTAAATGCAATATAGATATTCAAATCATATTTCTTATCAAGTTCTCCTTTGAGACCGAAGGAAGACATGAGTGTTGATGAATTGACACGAACATTAACTACTAACTAGTGTGAAGATAATGCAGATCTTGAAGATACTACCTATAGTGTATCATCATTCGTCCTTGGGAATCTTTGGTGCAGCTTTCTGCCTGGAATTTTCTAATTCCCTAACCGAACCGGGTACGTCATCAGATTTTGGTTCTCCTCCCATCTGACCACTAGTCGCATCGTTTAATGCTTGATCTCGTTTGAATGGGTTTCTTTTTTCAATATTCATTTCTTTGGAAACAATATAGATAATATGACTAATAGATATTTGCAAGATACCTCCGGAATGGAATCATACCATAATAATATTGATACAAGGTAACAGATGCCCTTCACGCGCATGTTTCTAAATGAATTGCTGGAATTAGACATTTGTTTAGAAGCACACTCGCCTCACAATTTTCTATCTTTCTGTGGCCTATTGTTCAATGACATATATAATCAAGGTTATGAAAGTTAAGGTGGAATTACCAACTACACAACTGGACCAAATAGAAATTCAAATGAGGAAGCATGCATCTAATGTACCCATGGACGATGGTGTGTGAGGTGGTAATTGGCCACAGATAGAGTGGGAAGATCTTACGAGTCTACGACTATCTTATTGCTGTTACTCGTTACCTGTACCGCAGGTTGTATGATAGAATATTTCAGATATCTACCCTTTCCTATATACTTAGCTCTGTTTGCGCTTGCCAGTTTTACTCTCGTTTGCTGGCAATATAAATGGTAAAGACAAAATGGATAGTAGGTAAAAGTTGATAGCGATTGCTATCGCGATGCCATACTCTCTTCTCTCACAAGAGTACTAAATTAACGATGGATACTGATACCATTGTGCATTATAACAAGCAAGCTGGTCTCCTCCATTATCAAATCCTAACTGCTATGCATGATAAGTATAATTTTGGCAATTTGCCTGAGAATATAAGAAAGTCTTTTAAGAGTGAGTTACTTATTCTCAACTATGATAACCGATTATGGACACATTCACAATCAAATAATGAAACTCGATCCCAGTATCCGATTAGTTACCATATGCACCAACGATGGACAGATAATGTACTCTGATCATCGTGAGGGCGTCAAGAACTTACTAACGCAAGACGAAAGCAAGAAATCTCTCGAGTTAGCGGTGAATGCTTGGAGGGTACGTACTGAACTGAGTCATAAGATCGGGAAAGGAAAGTACGTAGTGGCCGAATACGAACGAATAAAACGGATTACGATGCCATTGATTGACAACAAACATTTAGTATACATAACAACAGAGATACCTTCTGAGCATGAGAGAATTATTGAAGGTGTCAGACAATTAAAATTATAGAATCTAAATCCCTATCACAAGTATCGGAAAATTTTTGACGTTTAAGATTTGTGTAATATGGGTCGTGATTATTAGAATAACGTAATGACCAAAAATACTGTACAGTTAAAATGATGTCTTTTTTAGGACACGACTGATTTATCTTTTTGCATTATAATTTTTTACGAACCAGTGATTTTAGAAATCTATTTTTTAAACTACCGATACAAAATTGACCTTCAAACTTTTTATTCCACGATTTTCAGAAATATGCTTTGCTAATTCCCTTATTCTCTTGATACTCCCCTTGACCATGATTGTCTCAAGACAGTTATCATTTGCGAGATGGAGGTGAATTGATGCGCTTATGATATCAGCATACTTATGTTGGATGTGTACTGATTTCTTGTCTTGATTGTATATGTGATTATTGTATAACATTACAATAGCTCCTGCACCATCTGTCTTGTCTTCGCTATTCCATGTGTATTCATCCACTAAATAGTGCATGGCTGCTTGTAATGCCTTTGATCTATCGGTGTACCCTGTCTTAACCATACTTTCATCAAATCTTGATAGTAAGTCTGACGGTAACGATATACTGACTCTGCTTAGCGATGCATTTTTCCTTCGATAAGGATTAGTGATGGAGCGACGTTCCGAGTGGTGACGAGGATTATTAGGTGCCAAAGCTTGATGAGATATCGATTATCTATCTTAATAATATTTCTTCAATTAACAACCCATGCTATCTTTGTGGGAGGACTATTTGAGAAAAGAATTAATAGAAATCAATCACTTTGATCTGATTTTCTATTCTATAAATAGTTCCCCTAGATTCATTGAACTAGCCCTATCGTTGAAAATTTCATGAGTTATTTGGTATCGGTTCCCTCCTTGTCTAGTACATATATTCATATTACTCTTTTCAAATTTAGATGAGAAGATCTTTTTTCATTTCCTCCTTAATAGCGAAAATCCATTCCACGCACCGTCAGATGGGTAATAGTGTAGTAATCTAGTTTCAACTCCACTGTTCAAGGCGGACCTTTGAAGCTTGACTACTTACTTCGTACTTGTTTTAGATATACGATCCTCAGTTGAAGATTTGCTCATGACAATAAATCTACTAAATTGAAAAGGGAGATGGTTTGGCAGTTACTATTTAATAATGAGAGTAACTCACTCGTTCCCTGAATTGATTATTTGTGATATTTTTGATTTTGTAATCCTCCTATCCCCGAATCACGATTGGTCTTAGATATTATGCAATTTAGCAATGTTCCATAAATATCGACTCGGGGCCGTAGTTTTTCAGACTTTGTCACTCGGGCGATGATAACGTGATGACCACCCTAATGATCCTTTAAGATCATGAAGGGATCTAATTCCCGTGGTCGGGATCAACGAGTTACTTTGCTCTATTATGTGATCTTAACCGTTATTGACCAAATTATCTAAATCATAATATGCTGTCAAATACTGAATGCCTTTTTCAGTAACCATGTATTTTTTTGTACCTACATCGCGTTCTATCATTCTACCTTTAAGTAATTCTATCAAGTAGTGGCGAGCTTGGTCATATGAAAGATAAACTTCGTACATCACATTCAGCGTGGTAGCCCCACCTCTTCCACCAGTTGTTTCATGTGCTCGAATTGCATCTAGTATCAATGCCTTGTTTTCGGTGGGTTTTTTCACTATTTTCGTGCTGCGGTTAAGCAATATCGAACAAGTGAGAAAATGGTATTTATGAGGACCTTCAGTTATTATAGAAACTTAATTGAATCACTATTTGTGATCAGTAAATGACACAAATAAGGATCATAGTATTTAATTTGAACTTTTGGCAGAAATTCATTTATGTTAGGTTAAACTAGGAGATTTTGTAAAATTTGATGCTAGTAAAAGTACTTATGATATGATCGTAAATTTGTAAAATACTAACTGTTGATTCTATGCCTTATCCCCTCGTCTCTCATGAGACTGGGGCATTCATGTGGTCTATATGAACATGATAAGAATTTCTCGGATGTGATCTTTCGTTTATATCTCGCATTTTGCTTCTATCTTGGAAATTCTTCTCATATCGATCTGCAATGTAACTTCAGAAGTGTTCATAAAAGGCCAGTTTTAACCAGGGAATAGAGACTTCATTGGCAAACTCATATCCCTTCATAAATCAAAGTCCGGCTAGCTAAATTAGGTCTAATACGTTGTTGAATGATCTATTACGTAAGGTAAAAAGTCTTACACTAATTACTTTTAGAGAAATGTTCTATAATTCGAATAGCTTATGCCTAAAAGTATTCAGATCAAGCGATCCCATGCAATCACTGACATAAGTGTATGGCACATACTTACGCTCGATGATTTCACCAGATATAACCAGAGTATAAAAAGCACTAATCGAGGGTCTATCGAATCAGTATATTCAGTCATCGAAAAACAAAGCGGACAAGTTACCACCAGGCATATTGAAAAAGAGGTAGGGTTAGATATAGGAACCGTGCGTTATGCTATAAAATACCTCACAAAGGAAGGGAAGATCCAGCGAGTTAAAGGATTAGGAACTAATAAGATAGAATTTTATTACAAAGTCTGTTAGCTTAAGTAGATACATAGGGATCCGAAAAGGTGATCTGCAGAGCGACTAACTGCGCAGGAGAAACACACCTTGGTGGTTCGTAAGTTCTGCTCTGACACAATGAATTTCTTCAAGTTGAGATTCTCTTCATGGGGGGAAGGTTTCAACAAACGGTTCGACTACCAATCGGTTCTACACATTTCCTCACAATAATAATTTAGTAAGATGCTCGGGGTATTGCATTCTCAATACCACCCCACAAAGTGCATTGCAGTGATATCCTTCGCCTAAATCCTTTAGCTAACTATCCTTGCTTCGCCTCTCGATCGACCAATATTAAACCATATTGAATAGATGCACCTTCATCCTTCCATTGGTCGACCAACGGGATTCTAGAATGATCGCTAGAATATGATGCAATCATAATGATCAGGCAAAAAAGTATTCCAAGAATTAATACTATCATAGCTTCTTTATCTTGACTCATTCAAATCGATTTCTTTGCTTGAGGAGTTTAATACCTTATTGGCCAATATAAAACAATCCTTCAATTATCTGTGATATTCTTCTCAATCTACCATAAATTATATCATAGAATGCTTTTATTTTAGAAAAGCCAGTCTCTTGTATGGTCGAGGATTCAAAGAGTGGAGAAACTGAAGATAATGAAGTGAGAGAAGAGATAAAGGAGGAAGTTCATGAACTACAAGACCACGAAAGTGAGGAAAGCGAAGAAGAGGACCTTGATCCAGAGTCATAGGGTATTAGGTTTCTGAATGTGTGAATATTCAAACTAAACTGCCAGAGAGTAGGATGAAACGGTGCGCTTTTTCCTGCCCTTATGGCTCGATATACCAGAGATGTCCCCTCCTGAACATTATCGATTATGAAAGACCTCGTTGTTTTAGCATAGCCAGTTGATATTCGGGTCAGTGAAAATTACATTGCAAATAGCTGACCCTATCTTTGGATTTTCCTAATGAGAGAAAAAGTAAAAGGTAGCCATTTCATAGTGAACTTCAGTTGTCAAAGACGGAGATTGGGAAGATTATAACCCTTGAAGGAATCGAAAAGTCGGGCAAGACTACCCAAGCACAAATGCTAAGTCATTATCTGAGGAAAGAGAGGCATCTAAACACGGCTCATTTTGATCTCCCTGACTATCAAACGGATGTAGGCAAGTTGATAGACAAATACCTTAATTATGCCGAGATGCCCGCTAATCCTGAGGTATTACATCTTCTTTACGCAGCAAACAGATATGAAATCAGAGATGTGATCAATTTCCATCTCAATGATGGGTATGTAGTGATAATGAATCGTTACTATCAAAGTAATTTAGTATACGGTTATGTTAATGGATTAGACATCGAATGGCTATCTATATTAGATGAAAATATGCCTCGTTCAGACCTGACAATCATCCTTGACGTGCCAGTACAAATCACCGAGAAGCGAGGTACTCCAGAGAATGAGAACCGATTCGGCCATGCGAAGGAATTTATTGAAAAGGTAAGAGAAGCCTTTTTGACCTTAGCAGAAAAAGAGAAGTGGAAGGTGATCGATGCAACTCGAAGCAAGGAAGATATCCATAGAGATATCATAAGGATTGTTGAGACCCAATTTGGAAATTGATTACAGACAAGCCTTGACTGGGCATCATCTAATCACAAAGCGTTGCAATGTCTCGGATCCGTACTTCAGATAGGAAATGAGATGTGATTGCTATTTTGCTGATATCACTTGAGCCTGACTCTTGGAAGTGATAGACAAGGTTTATGCAAGAGTTCTGGATAATGAGGTGAATCTATTGCTGCAATGTTTGTGGCACATACACTTTTCCAACATGCTCGGAACATAGCATTAACTGCGATCATGAGTTTGAAATCTGATTGAGGTCGACATCCAGGGACTTTCTAGAACCATCTGTTCAAAGAATACCAATTAATTGAATGGCGATCCTACATCCTTAGATACTTTTCTACTTCGTCACCGATGAGAGTAGGAGCTATGGTATTGTAGTTATTTGTATTTGTCACCTCCTCGTGGTTGGACGTGGAACTCGTCTCTTGAGTTACTTCCTCGCTGTATTTAGGATCTTTTCCCTCTTCGTTAATGAGTTCTTTTAGAAGTTGGACTTGACCTAAAATTTTTCCCTTTCCTAGATCTGAAAAACCATTGTTCTGTAAGAAGGATAAGTATCTAACAAGAACATTTAGTTCGTCTAACTTTGTTTTAGCTAATTCTAACGTTATCATGAGGGTTCGACGATAGTGATGATAGTGCTCACTTCGCTTTAATTACTTGAAGGTTGAATATGTTAGATAACACTCTGCAGAATAATTAAGCCGACATCATCTGTCAACCCAGATCATGATACTGTATCACATTGAGGATTGTCGTGCTACGGGTAACTTTGAGCTTAGCAGTAAATTTCAAGATATAGGTACAACAATTCTATGTCTGCGCTAAAGCCCAACCACATCAGTAGTATATCGCCCCAAAATTTTCTGAATTCAGTTGTAAAGAAATTTGAACTTGCGCAAGTATATACCTTACGTATATACAGATGAAATAATACACTTTGCAAAGGTCTCTAATTACAAAATCACTAAGAACTACACCACATACAATCAGAACAACAATAGCCTCATCCCCAAGAACCTCAATTGCCGTCGCAGTAACGATCCTCGCTCTAATGATTCTTGGTTCTTCAGCTCTCAGCATGATCCAGCAGACGGTAGCTGGACAAGTCGATACAATTCAACCAGAACAAGAAAAAGAATACGTGTCATCTTCGGAGCGAGTAGGAGGGCAAGAAGCGCAAAGGGCTGCCGCTGCATCAGAACCGGACTACAGTAGCAATAGTGTTTCGCAGAGATTAGATTATGCGCACTTTGTTCCACTGACAAACAGTCCAGGAAATCAGGTAAAGCTACTACTGAATTACTCATCGCTAGATCCGTCTATGACTGATGCACCTATTAACGCAGTAATGGAAGTATACGCAGCGAATCAAACTCTACTAAGGACTACCTCATATCCTCAACCACTCTTACTTAATCAATCAGGAGAAATACAACTTGCTACTACATTCGAGGATGAGTCACTGAACAACATTACAGCAAGGACGATGTTAACAGATGGGGAGAAGGTGATTCCGATCTCCAACACTTTGGAAACCAGGCTTACTTTGGGACAAAACATTTCTGACACCGGAGAAAATATTACAGGCACAAATTAGCCACTCACCTTTATTTTCTTTTTATTTTATTTTGTCCAATTTCCTATACCGTTACAAACGAGGTCCATTCGAGATTCATATTTTTTGAATATCGATTATATTGTTTGCATGAATATACAGTTTCCTGCGATTAAGTATGAACAAGAATACAGAACGAGTGCACTATGAATTTGTTATGTTGAATATTTCAATAAGAGAAGTAAGTGAATAATAATCTTATTCATTATATCCATAATTGACGCAAAACTTGTGTTGAGTGTCGATTATACCAAGAAAAAAATAAAGATAAATCCTCAAAATAGGAAATTCTTAGGGTGCCCATTATGCCACTCATCAAAATACGTGGTCTTTACATCTAACATAAAAAATACCAAATACCATGTTCACGAATTATACTGTCATGGCTGTAACGTCATTTTTTCGCCTTCCAATGCAACCCTACCAATAGAGATTATAGATACTTAATCAATTTTCAATTCCCGTGGGACATAATTTAGATCTTTCTGTTGAGACGTCTACAGAAGATGGTTGACAAAATAAGAGTATGCAGGCGCGCGCCAATTCCATTGGGTCTTGACAAGTCAGATGTAGATAAAAATTATAACCTAAAGATCTTTTAATGAACCCGATTATCTACCGATTCTATTCAAGCATCCCGATTAAGTTATTCCGTTGATCTCTTATTTCGCCACCTAGGTCTGTCAGTCCGCTGCCGACGGCCGCGAGTATTTGTCGTGTGCCATTGTCAAGGGCCAATGAGTTGTTCTGCGATATCATGGTAACCTCCTCTCCTGTACGGAATACAGATGCGATTGTTCTCTCTAAGGCTTCATCTGCACTCTCGACATGAGAAATTGCTCCTGAGGTGTTTCCTGCAAATGCGAATTGATATCCAAGTGATAGCTGAGATTGTATCTCATTAAAGCCGAAGGTACTAACTAATTGATTCTTTAGCTTGTCCCCTTGACTGGTTAACTCATTTTGAATATCTTCACTTGCTTGATTCATCATGGCACTGATTTCCCCAGGATCTTGAATAGTAACATCTGTTGTTGATGATGCTGCTGCTGCAGCAGCAGCTGCATCTCCCGTCATACCTAATGACGTCAACAATAGTCCTATTGCTCCCAACAACAAAAGCATCATGCTTGTTCCCTCGATGGTTTGTAGAATTTTCGTACTCAAGCCCAATTAGTATAATGAAGTGTGAATTTGAAGTATAAAAACTAGATAGGGTTGTAATAAGAGCCAAAAAGAATCCAGAATTTCATACACGAGAATCTGCCGAATATCTACGCAAAGTCTGGATATTGGTTTCCAGAAAAGTGTCGTTGCCCTTGATCTTTGCCTAGGGTGTCTTTTAAAGCCATCTCCAAATAAGGAAAGCGAAACTGGTAACCAGATTCAATTAGACGCGAAGGCATTACGCGAGTGCTCGAAAGCAACAATGCGTCGGTAAGTTCTTGACCTACTATCCCTCTTAGCACAAATTTAGGAACCGCGACGACTGTGGCCCTTGACAAGGTCTTTCCTAACGTATCTGTAAAATCGGTGTTTGTAACAGGATTAGGAGAAACAGCATTTACCGGTCCGCTAAACGTCTCGTCTGCAATCATGGATAATATAATCGTGAGCAGATCCTCCAATGCAATCCAACTTATATATTGATTCCCTCTCCCTATCCTTCCTCCCAAACCCCATTTGAAAACAGGCAGAATCTTTCCGAGTAGGCCTCCTGACGAGGATAACACTATACCAAGCCTCAGATTGATCACGCGAATTCCAGCCTCTTTTGCTATATGAGTTGCATGTTCCCATTGTCTACACAAATCTGATAAATAATCAACAGATGAAACCTTACTCGGAACCGAGGACGCTCTGGTACCTGCTTGACTATCCTCAGATAATATCTCATCACCCCTATTCCCATAGTACGCAATAGCAGATACAGATACCAATACCGACGGAGGCTCATCGAGTGAGGCCAATCGCTCACACAAAATACTAGTAGTATTTATTCTACTTTCAGATAACTTCTTTTTCTTTTCCTTCGTCCATTTTCCAAATATGTTTTCTCCTGCAAGGTTAACTACTGCATCGACATGATGGCTGTTTAATGCATCTAGATTTAAGTAACTTCTAGTTTGATCTTGACCTGTTTGCCAAGAGGGAAGAACGTATGGACTATTGGAAAGCGGAACAACTTTATGCCCACCTGTTGTGAGGAATGGGATCAGCGCGCTTCCAACAAAACCAGTTGAGCCGGTAATGGCTATAGTCAATGGGCTTCCGCTTTCTCTTATACTATTTATGAAAGAATGAGTACGAAGATCTTGACTAATAGTCCGATGACGGTAGTCAAAAATCTTCCGTAGATTTCTATCTACAAATCGATGTGCTGCTAATCTGCCTATTCGACCAGCAGGAAGTGAATATTCAATACGATCCTCTAGCATACAAGATGTGCCAAACCGTTCAAACAAATGTGAATGTACAAATGAAGAGAATACACCTTTTATCTGGATATCTTTGAATTGCTTGTCCGGGATATATTCGGCATGCTTAACTACCCATTTCATGGAGAGGGGTCCAAGTTTTGTTCGAAGCTTCACAATCCCATTATTTTGAATGCTACCGCTGCGTCCAATTACCTTGAATTGTTCCCATGGTGGTTTTAGACGTTCGAAAGCGCCCTCCCTTATATGCCAGGCAAATACTCTCTCTAAAGGCTGATCAATTCTGCTTGAATGTACGAAGGATTCCACTCGATAGCTATATTCTTATTCCTACATAAATTGATAGGATTAGCAACTTCTTGACTACGTGATGGGAACGTTAAGTGAAATTCGACGATCCCATAAAAATGGCAGATAAAAAGAGGTACGATGATGTGTGTGTACGCCTATCATAGATTTCTAGAGGATTCACCGGAGGGGATTTTTCGTTTTGATGAGAATGATCAAATCCAACTCCTTATTCTAGTGTGAGACTGTTAATTGAGTTCTCCTGTACGATGAATCGATCTTCCTATCAGGCGTATCTGTTCATTCTTTTGCGATTCATATACCATCTGTAAACAAAATAAGCAATGGCTATTATTACCACGGCGATTATCAGAGGACTAAGAAGGTATATGACAATAGCTGCGACTATGATGAGGATTGCTATTATTGCTATATCCGACAGCTTTAGGTTGTTCATTGAGATCCATTCCGCATTACGATCACTTAAGATGGACGTGTACTATGTATGGCACCGAAGTAAATTAATTGCAAAAGATTCTATTTAAAGGCAAATAAAATGAAATTCAGAACAGATTTGTGGATAAGTGTGGGTATGATAAGAGCAATTTTGATATTGCTGAAAGAATGATCCAATTCCAACAACCAAATGGCATAACAGATATGAAGTCGACCATCTGACTTTCTTTAATTCCTACTTTAGGCAGTTTAGTTTTGTCAAACAGTCGAATCGTATTATCCAATAAGGTGAGTTAGTAGCATAGGAACAAGTGAAATTAACAAAAAGTGAAGCTATAGCACATGTGGGATGAACTTGGAGCGTACATACATAAATTTCTTCTTTTGTTAGAACACAGCGAATCAAGGCGCTCTCCAGTAGGCGTGGTTTGATATAAGATAACCCTGTCAAACCAATAAATTGTTAACTGTATATTAAAACCCATAAATCTTTGCCGATGAATATAACGGTCATCTTTGAAAGCTACAAGAGAATGAATATTATGAATATTACATCTCGTTGCAATATAGTGCACGCCGATTACGCTATTTCATGTCGGATGCCTCTAATGATGTCATAAATAGTCGTTATAATAGTAATGGGCCCGATGCAGCTTTTAAGTGTCAATTGGATTGTTAACTCTCCGATGGGGGATTTGGAATGGGTCATGACAAATACTACAGATGGACCGGACGTTAATATAGACTCTATAGTGACTCTTCCTACAAATAGTACTGTTATCGTTAATGCCTGGGCGCAAATGACACTGACGTAAGTCGATCCCTTCGGAAGGGGTAACAATCTTGATTACTGACAATGCAATAACGGTGACCAATAGTCAAGTTGAGTACGACAACGGGGCATCTATTACTGATGTACAAGATAATGATTCTGCAGATAACATTCAACCAGGTTGACGCCAAAATGACAATAACGATGATAGCACTGAAGAAAATTACAATAGTAATTCTACTAATGATGTAGAGTACTCAGATGTTTATGGAAGCGAATAATGTCCTCTTAACAAGAACGAGTACAGAAGAATTGGAACAAGGGAGCAAACAAATGTTATAGCCAGAACTGAACACAAATCATCAATGAAAGGAACAGAAATAAATCTGAAGATAGTAGTGCATAATCTTTATCACTCAATTTGACCCGTAGAGTCACCTATACCATTCTTGTAAATATTTCCATAATTTTTAAGCGATTTGAGTTTTAAGGGTCGATCGTCTAAGATAGAGCCTCAATATAAACTCGGTCGAATGGTAATACTGGGTATGAAACAAGAGTGGCTAATAGAAAGAAGAGAAAAGGGGTTGAGACGCTTTTTTTGTTGTCAAAAAACCAACATAGTCCTATTCAGAAGCTAATTCCTGACTATAAGGTCAAATTTACATAATTCTTTTTCTAGTTATAGAAGAAAATGCCAAATTATTATCCACTAAAACTAGATACTTAGGAATTCTGTGGCTGCACCATACCCGAATTTTCACTTACTCATGATTTTCTGTAATATATTATAAGCATGTTCTGCGTATTAATAGGAGGTAAGGAAAATAGAGGTGAATTGGATAACCAATGGCATGCAAAGGTATCTGTATTAGACATAAAGCCCAGAAACCAGTGGGCTCAGGACGATATGCTGCTGGTCAAAAGCGTTGTCAAGTATGTGAAATTTTTCTCAATTGGATTGGTCTCTGGTGTCCATGCTGCGGATACAGGCTCAGAGGAACACCAAGAAATTTCAAATACAAGAATAGGCTAAGGGAGCAAAAAATGATGAAAGACGAGAAGAAAGCTACTCATCCAGTACTAGTGCGTATCAACAATTCCTAGTATGCATAGAGTGCCGGCAATAATTACGGCAGGCCGATAGCTCCGCGGTGAGAAACTATCACTTCTTCCTAATGGGAGTTGAGAACATAGCAGCTTATTTTTGTTTTATATGTATTAATATCAGTAAAATCTTTCATCACCTATGACTGCATATTTGAGAGTATGTGACGAAAAGATTTTGAAAGAAGGCGATATTATGGGCTTCGATTATGAAGTTAATGTTGACAACAGTCAAAGCAAAGGCAATAAGCGTCTATTGATAGCCAAGGTAGGCGGCAAGATTTATGCAACAGATGGAATATGTACTCATCAATATGCAGATAGAAAATGCATTAAACACTGGAAATATATTTCATTTTGAATACATTAAGTACTGAAACAGTAGGAATTATGGATAGTAGTACCATTGCTAAACCCATCTTTTCTTGAGAAGTTATCATATCAGTTAGTCACCCAAACTCGCGTCTATAAGGGGCTGCAGTTATTGCCCTTGCCGTTCTCAAGCCCTTTGTCACGCCAAGCCCGAATATCCCAAGCCCAACGACGACTCCAATTATAGGGCCCGGAAACACAAAATTCATGTTCGCTAGAGGGAGTATCGTAAGGATGATGCCGCTTGCTGCCAGCAATCCTGCCACGGCAAACGACCTCTGCTTCCGTGATACAACAAATGCCGCTGCCGCCAGTGGAATGATACTATAGACAACCACAGCCGCAAGCCCTCCTGCAGAGAGCCCTGTGGGGCTGCCTAGTATATTATTTCCTATTATTCCAAATTGATTGGGATTCTTAGGGCTCGTATCCATCTGTGATTGTGATGCCAGGCTGCCGGCGTGAGGGTCAGCTTGGATCTGTGACTGCAACGCGGGGCTGCCGTGCATCTGCTGTGACTGTGATGTTTGGCCGAGTAGTCCTTGCATCCCTTGCATCAGTGGCATATACATTGACATAAACAGCTCATGGCCTGGCTCAGCAAAGGGCGACTTCAGTATAGCCTGGGCGCCTAGCACATAAGTCAAGACCACAGCAAGTGTTGCCGCAGCAAGCCCTACTGAAAATACATATCTCAAGTTTTTGATACTGAAATTCACTCGCTTCGTCATTATATTAGTAACTAATATTATGATTAACTAATATGTTTATATTTATATGTTTCTATCATGCTACTTAGCCGTGGAAAGGGAAGAAATCATTCAAGCTATTATTGATAGGCGAAGACAAATGTCAACTGAAACCATAATGTTCCATCAGGCCGTAGCAGATACGCTTGGTCTTCACGTTACTGATCATAAATGTTTGGATCTTATCCGCTATTATGGAGCCATGCCAGCTGGCAGGCTTGGTGAACTGACCGGTTTGACTACCGGTGCCGTAACAGGAGTTATTGACAGGCTAGAAAAAGCTGGATATGTAAAAAGAGCAAATGATCCAAAAGATAGACGTCGAACCATTGTAGAGCCTACTCGAAATAAGAAGTTAGAAGGAAAACTTGAAGCGATCTTTTCTCCCCTCCACGAAAGGATGCGTAATCAACTGTCTTCATATTCGGATAGTGAACTGTCTTTCCTGCTTGATGTATTGACCAAGACTTTAGAACAGTCACATCAGGAATTGATGAAATTGAGGGGCTTGCAAAGGTAATCCTCACCAAAATAATTTCTTGAATAGTATGTCTGCTTTTTGAACAAGCTCGACTTATTGTACAATACTCTTAGAAAATCGTCACTTTTTGAAGTCCGCCATTTGTCTCAGTTTCAAGAGGCACTTTTTATACAAAGCCGCTTATGGGTCACTTTGTAAAAAACTCACTCGCCTATGAGAAAGGCTTCCGCCAAGATGTATATTCCTAGTCCTATCAATAACAAGCAGAAAATAAACTCCTGAAAAAGCTGATAGAGATATGTCAGCCAAACTATTCAGACAAACATATCCTACCTCGTCTACTAGCGTGAGTAGGATTTTTGAATCGCCCAGCATGGAAGTCCGTTCGGCAGCCATAAAGGAAGTCGTAAAGCGACCCAATTGGCTCGGACATCGCGCTTCAAAAAAGTAATACGTCTCTTGCATTCGTGGCATATCCAAGGCATCATGCTATAGATTGAAAGGCTTGCTTTAAAAAAGATATATCTCATTCTTTTTGCATACATCGACAACTCATTCTCAGACTAGAAAAATGTAGTCAGTTGATATAAGCAATGCAGAAGTAATAACAATAGAGGCAGCATTTCCCAGGAGAATACCCATTGCCGATTCAATGGTTGTCGAATGTTGCTATTGGGGCTACGCTTCCCCTCTTGGCTGTGTGTGGGACTTCTGGCACACACTTTAATATTCATTCCACTGTTACTCTTAAGACTGAGAATCAGAGAATCTTATATAAATAATATCTGCGATATAATTCTCTTACAGTGAGATGATAAGAGGGATGGATGAGCCTAATCATCACTTTATTCTTGTGCAATTGAAGCAGCAATAACTACCTTGAAGCTTGTTGTAACGAGTACGCTTTCTTCAAATCATCAGTGGTATAGATTTCTTCTTCTTCTTTTGGTGTCTTAGCCGCAAACCTTGGTTTGTATCTTCCAAGCAGTATAGAGTTTCCTACCACAGTCACGGAGCTCATCGCCATTGCAACTCCAGCTAACATGGGAAGCCATCCAAATATCCCAACACCCAGAAATGGCACCAATACACCTCCGGCTATCGGAATTAATCCAGTGTTGTACGCAAATGCCCAGAATAGGTTTTGTTTTATCTTGGATACGGTCTTTTTTCCTAGATCTAGTGCTGTGACTACATCTCTTATATCATCCTTGATCAAGATAATACCACCTGTTTCCTTGGCAACGTCTGTTCCAGAACCTATTGCAATACCCAAATCAGCTCTGGCAAGAGCTGGTGCATCATTAATACCATCACCAACCATCGCTACCACCTTTCCTTCACCTTTTAGTTTAGAGATTACTTGTTCTTTTTCTTGTGGTAATACCTGAGCAATAACTCTATCAATTCCAAGCTTAGAAGCAACCGCATTGGCAGTTCTTTGATTATCCCCTGTAAGCATTACTACCTCTATTCCCATTGACTTTAATGCGTCAATAGCTTCCTTGGCATTCTCTTTTATAGTATCAGCAATTCCAATAATTCCTGCAAGTTTATTATCAATAGCCACGAGGACTGCTGTTTTTCCTTGATTTTCTAGATCTTTGAGGTTTGAATCTATAGTTGCGGTAACATGAATATTGTTTTCTTCCATTAACTTTCTATTTCCAATAAGTATTTTATGACTGACGTAGCTTGCATTAAGACCATGTCCAGATACTGCTTCAAATGAATCTGGATTTGTAACAATGATACCTTTTTCTTTTGCATAATTAACAACAGCTTGACCTAATGGATGCTCTGAACCGGACTCTGCAATTGCAGTAAGCCTGAGTAATTCGTTTTGGCCCATACTATCGGAGAGATCTACTATATCAGTTACAGACGGCTTACCTTTGGTTAAGGTCCCTGTTTTGTCAAACACTATTGTTTTGACTTTCTTTGCTGTCTCCAGATATTCTCCCCCTTTAAACAGTATTCCATTTTCAGCTCCTTTTCCAGCACCCATCATCAATGCCGCAGGTGTTGCAATTCCAAGAGCACATGGACATGCAATGATTATTACAGATACAAATGCTAAAAGCGAGAAGGTAATGCCTATATCCCCAACAAAGTACCATCCTAGTCCCACTCCAATTGCAACAGCTAGCACTGCTGGTACGAAATACTTGGCTACTTGATCTACTAGTCTCTGCATTTGTGCTTTTCCTGTTCTAGCTTCTTCTACTAATGTAATAATTTGAGATAGCACTGTATCTTGTCCTACTTTAGTAGCTTTGACCTTTAGTAAACCACTTTTATTTATTGTAGCTCCTATAACCTCATCATTCATTGTCTTATCAACGGGTATGCTTTCACCTGTTACAGCTGATTCATCAATCGATGATGACCCATGTATCACTACCCCGTCTGTTGGTATTCTCTCTCCTGGTCTTATGATCATAACATATCCTTCTTGCACTTGTTCTACCGGAATCTCAATTTCTACTTCTTCATCTGAATTCCCTTCCCTTCTTATGATCTTGGCCATCTTTGGTTGAAGATCTAACAATTTCCTTACAGCGTGGAAGGCCTTTTCCTTCGTTCTCGTTTCAAGTAATCTTCCAATTAGTATTAGAGTGATAATAATTGCCGCTGTTTCAAAGTATACCGACTCAAATGGGAAGTATCCAGGCGCTATTGTAACAACTGCACTATACAGATAAGCAGCTGTTGTACCTATTGCAATAAGCGTATCCATATTAGACGCTTTAGCCTTTATTCCATCCCATAATCCTCTATAGAAACGCCAACCTATCCAGAATTGTAACGGTGTAGCTAGGGCTAGCATTACATAATTAGTATAATTCATAATTTCCATTGGAAATAGGTGGCCGAGTTGTGATGGAAACATATGAGGTAAGCTTAGAAATACTATGGGTATTGTAAGTGCAATGCTGATAGCAACATATATCTTGAGCTTTCGTAGTTCTTTCTCAGGTTGAGTGAATTCATTTAAACATTGATTACTGCAAAAGTAGTATATTCTGCCATCTTTATTATAATGTATTGTATCGGGTCTCTCTTCGACAAACATGCCGCATACCGGATCTTTTGCCATATTCTCTTTCTACTGTATATACATAGAAAAACAGATGTATAAATATGGACCTTTACAATTGTAAAAATATAATAGCCTCTTGTAGCTAAACAAGGCACGTATAAAAATGCCCTTTCAATTGGACGATTACGACGTAGCTATACTTAAAGCATTGATGAAAGATGGTCGTAAGTCATTTCGTGAAATCTGCCGGGAAACCGGTATAACAACGCCAACTGTTAAAGCAAGATTTGAAAGGCTGATTAACGTTGGATTTATAAGGTCTGTCTCTCCAATCTTTGATTTTGGAATTGTGGAAGAAAATATTCTAGAAAATGAAAGCCAATTTAAGGACAAGAAGCAATACAATCTGCAATATCTGCCCCAACAACTGGGAGATTTCAAATCTAGAATCAAAAAAGGGATAAAAATTAAGTTAGACTGCGAATTTTGTAAGGGACCAATTGCAGGTCATCTTCATGTGTTTAGGTTTGCAAATTATGAACGATTTT
>JBOGPP010000179.1:0-39656 GCA_050748485.1 Nitrososphaeraceae archaeon
CGTGAAGCCCTAAACACTAAATGGAACGTAGAGATACTTGAGCCCAGAGACGGTATAGGAGGACATTGTCTGCCAAAGGACACCAAAATGTTTCTACAATCTTCAAAATCTCTGTCTACGAGGAGCAGGATATTAAAAGCATCAATGGAAGTGGATGAAGAATATAAGAGATATAGATTATCACGAGCGTCACAAACTGCAAACATACAAACTAGTCGTAGAACGGGAAGGACAAGCTCTATCGAATTCGATTAGCCACAGAAAGGACAAAATATTAAAAGGACAACAATTTTGTTCTTTTGCTAGTGAATTCATACTAGGTCACTGAGTAACGCCCGCCAACCGGTTGGTTTTATTTTTGATTTTAAAAGGTAGAGACAGAACAATCGTTGTAGATAAGATAGAATTGATTGGCTCAAGATATAAGTAAGAAAGCAAGAATTATAGCTTGATTGGTTGCAATAGATTTGCAAGGATGTATAGAGGATTGGAAGAACGTTGTGGCAACTCCGATACGAATGACAGAGGACACTCGCAGGCTGGCTGAATATTCGTTACACGTTTCAAGGATCCTGGCCTACCCTGAGCTGAATATCGGATCCATTTCTCGGCAAATTGACGGCTTGGGTAATGAATTGTCTCAAAAAGTAAGAGACCCTAAGCGCCTACGACCAACTCAACTCATCGAAGAGTTAAACGATTTTTTCTTCAATAAAGTAAAGTTCAAACCAAATGCGCATGACTATTACAATCCAGCCAACAATTATCTCAATATGGTACTTGAAAGAAAAACGGGGATACCGATAACTCTGTCTATCATATATATGAGGATAGCTTCGGTGTTAGACTTCATGCTGTTTCCTGTAAATTTTCCAGCTCATTTTTTAGTCAAATATATTCTTGACGATCAATCTGGGGAAATAGTCATCGATCCGTTCAATATGGGTCGAATTATGGATGATTATTCCCTCAAAGAGTTATTGGAACGATCCTACCCTCGCCAAAATATGGTACTTACGAGGGCGTTACTTGCCAATGCTACTGTTTCACAGGTAATCGTAAGACTTCTAAATAATCTCAAGAATAGCTTTTATGAGTCAGATGACCTAGAAAGGGCGGAACTCGCAAACGAAATGATAATTAGCATTGATGAAACCAACCCATTCGCAATGAGAGATAGAGGGATGATCTTTCTAAAAAGGGGGCAGCAAATGGAGGCTCTTGCAATGCTCAGCAAATACTTGGAGTTGCACCCTGAGACAAATGACGCCGACACGATATTGGAATTAATCCGACAAATTCGGTCTCAAAGCAGATAAGTCGTCTTCATATGCATCGAATTTCAGAAAGGTATGCCTAAGCTAGCTTAGACTTGATTCTACGAAGAATAGCATTTAGTAGCTCACAATACCTGAGTTTAGATTATCAACTATTTTTACTCGCTGCAGCTTTGTCCGTCCTCACAGTTGATAGCCATTGTTCCAATTCAAATCTGTTCATTCTTGTTACGCTCACATTAGCACTTTCCAAAAGAACGGACCCATCTTCAGGATAGGAGGCTAGCGATACCACCTTGGCTATTCCTACACTTACTGCCATCTTGCTACACTCCAGACACGGGGCATAAGTTGAATACAGGGTTGATCCCCTTGTACTACCTGTATTACCGAAAACAGCGCATTGAAGCATAGCATTCGCCTCCGCATGCATACATAGACATCTATCGAGATTTGCTCCTGATTCAATTTTACCTTTTGCACGGTCTAAACACCTCAAACATCCTCCTTCAAAACAGTTCTTGATTCCCGAAGGCGTACCGTTGTATCCGGTCGCAATCTGTCTATTCTCGCGAACTATGACGCATCCCACTTGTCTCGTTAAACAATTTGAACGGAGCTTTGCTATTTCCGCTTGAAGCATAAAATATACATCCCAGTCTGGTCTGGTCCCCATGCTTACCATCTGCCCTCGACTATGGAATCCATCCTCGATGACTATAAGAGTTTTTCAGGATGGCATGGTTCATATTTTACAACTATCTCATTATCAGCCTAATGGTATATTGGAATCATATGATTGGTAGCAACCCATCTGGAACTTTCAATAATGGGGGTAGTTGTCTGCGGGTATTAAGTATTTGGTAAAGCAGAAATTGAATTTCACTCCAATGGAATTTCTCAATGGAAGAGTGTCGCGACCAAAAAATAGATTATATAAAGCTATAATTATAATCAAACACTGTCATAAGATGCAGAACCCAAGCCTTAGAAAGGATGAATTGAGAGCAAGGAAGATTTATCTTTATACTTTTTACTTCTGCGCTGCGACAATGCTGATCATCTTTATTTATGCACTAGTACTGAGCACTGCAGAATATTTGAGCACGGGGAAAATTGTTATCGGAGAGGTATTAGTAGACACTGAATTTCCGATGACTGGTTTGGCAAAATTGGTGACCTACCTAATGATAGTAACCGTTGTAGGCTGGTATTGTGTCACTAAGATAGGTGGAGCACAGGCTAAAAAACTACCAAAGTCACTGAAGGCTCTTTTTCAGCTCATTATACTTGCTATTGCGATTACCGCCTTATACGAATTCACCTATAACTTTGTCGTTTGGAATTCATTTATTACAGTTGATATGACCAATGGATTGCTAAGACTAGATGACATCAACGTACCATACCCCAATCCGGAGACTCCTTGGAATTTGGTTTTTGCTACTAAAATGTCTTTTGCTGCCTTTCTAATTTCGGCACACGGATTTTATGTAATTTCTAGATCAGAAAAAGAAAGTGATTAGTCATTTAGTCATTACGTTGCAGTTACAATTGTTCTAATTAAATGTAGATTGTCATGCTGAATAATGGCTCTATTTGCCAATCAATACCATCTATTGCCAAGCTATATATAAGAGATAACGCATAACAAATTTAGTTGCAAAATGGTAGACAAGGAATCCCCGAGTGGTAACGTAAAGGCGACGGAAGTAAACACAGCTTACGAAACAGTTAGAGACAGCTTTATGAGGGCCATTGACGAAGTAGCAAAGGCTCAGCCCCAATATTCACAGTCAATATCAAACCTGCAGCTTGATTATATCCAGACGGTGAAGAATGTAATTCACACTACATTTGCTGTTCAAAAACAGTATGTAGGAGAAACCTGGAACACATTTCCAAGCTCTGCAGCCGTAACGGATCAGATGGCTAGACAGACGTCTGACTTCACAAACAATGCAATAAAAGCGATAGATATCAACAATCAATTGACCATAAATGCCATTGACGCCGCAAGAGAGAATCTTAAGGTGTACAATCGGACTGTAGATACGATCACCGAATATAATACCAATATCGCTAAGGCCTGGAATACATACTATAATGTGTCTCAACAACAGCAAAAGCAATTCTTCTCAAAATACTAAAGAAGATAGTTGATACTAAACATTAGATTTTTATTCTACTTTTTTTAAAAATTTTTGATGGAACCACGTTCATTCATTCTGTTTGGATTGACAATGAGATTTTATCATTATCTATCAATTGATTCCCCCTGCATATATCTCTGGGACATTTTTTGACCCCAAGTTTACAACACGTGTAAATTCAAGAAATAGAACATAGACTAGGGAAGGAGCAACAAAGGAAAGATAAAATACCAAGATATGTTCTAACCTTCTATCTAATATGACAGATAGCGACGATAACGATGCAGTATATCTAAAATACAAATCTTTGGCAGATATGTTGAAAGTTATAGTTTATTCATCTCAGTCTGCATTGGGTTTAACTCCTATGTTATATCATTTACGACATAAAAATAGAGAAATCTTGTTTATTCAAACAGGAGCAGTTGGTACTTCTATAGTACATTATGTTGTACAGCCCAGCAAACCAGAAAAGAAATTCATAGAACTTAAGAGACTGACAGGGGAATTTGTCTACGTTGATGCATTAGGGACCGATACTCTTTCCTTATATGTTCCTATCCTAGAACTGGAAAAAGTGACATTTAAATTTCCCTTTTAGTCAGAAACGAGACTACTGTCAAGTCAATCACATTGATATCTCCTTTTTTGGAATTATGGCGTTGGACATCAGATCTACCTGACGGGTTCAGTAAAATGAACTTGTTTTGAAATCCGACTTTGAATTTCAAATGATGGTGGCAAAGATATTCCTTAGATCTTCTAGGAATGTTTTTGATAGGCTTTTTAACATCAATGCATTCTAGAGCATAGTTCTAATCAAAGATCATCTTTACACATCGCAAAAAACATCAAATGAAAATCCTGACATACCACGTAATAGTCCTGTCAACTAATTTAGAGTCGCCCATAGCTCAAACGAACTGATACAGACGAGTTGTTGCCAACAAATTGGACGAGCAGTCGCATCGTTGAACAGGTACAACTAATTAGATTTATGCCCATTCATGATTAAGATGAGAGACGATGTTTTATTCGGGGGCCTGAAAATTACCTTCGCAAGGTATCCAGGTAGCTGATTAAATCTTTGTGCGCTGAAAGTATTCCGTCGAGGGACTCTGACCTTTTTCTAGTACTGACAAGTTACCAGATGGAATATCTAGTCGTAGCTTATCTCAAGACAAGTGACACATGCCCTTAACCCAACCAATTTTTTGGAATCTTCTAGATTAACCCAATTACGTTAGTAACATTGCACAATTTTTTAGTTTATCTCTAAGTAGAGACAATACTAATGGTTACATACCCAGAATATTAAAAACTCAGATTAAATTAAATCAATCCTCGGTCTTAACTAATCTATAATAATTTGTAAGAGATTATTGTCTTTATCACTCTCGATCTTTATATTGAACCATAAAAAACCTAGACCCTGATACTCATAACACAAGTATTTGAAAGGTGTTATTATGTATCAGCACGGTGATATTCCAATTACTCGTTAGTATTAACAGGTTGATTTTCTAACGGAACTAATTGCTTAAGGACCCTTGCCACTTTAAATAGCTGTCCAGGTCTGTGCAAGAATCCAATCCTTAATCACCGATCAGGTTGATTTGTAAAGATGGAGACACGAGTTTCCCCAGATGTCTTTTACTTTATGAATATGCTAGCCGAAACCTATAGCATTGCACCAATTTCTCCAACAGATATTAAGAAGATAATTTAAACATCTGGTTGGAGAAGTGGATTGGATAAAGTTGTGAGTATATCCCAACCTTCAACATCTGAGATAGGGACTCTCAAGCTTAGTGAAATATTCTATTCATTACAGGGTGAGGGGATTGATGTGGGCAAGCCCGCAGTTTTCATAAGAACTGCGTTATGTAATCTATCGTGCATATGGTGTGACACGAAATACACATGGGACTGGACTCATTATGATTATGACAAAGAGGTTTCAGAGATGACTGTACCTGAAATTCAGGAGCATATATCAAGGTTCGACACCAAACATTGCATAATCACAGGTGGCGAACCTCTCATACAACAAATGAAACTCATTTCTTTGCTCTCCAGTTTGAAGAGCAATGACTATTTTGTGGAGGTCGAAACGAATGGTACTATTCTTCCTTCAGACTTGGTCGAGAGATTTGTTGACCGATGGAACGTCTCACCAAAGTTACAGAACTCTTCCATCTCGAAACTAAACAGAGAAGTGAAGGCGTGCTTGGAATATTTTGCCAAGAATTCTAAGGCCTACATAAAATTTGTGATCTGCACTCGCTCCGATTTATCAGAGGTGATGACTCTGATCGAAAAATACAATCTGAAGAGGGAAAGAATAATTTTGATGCCAGAGGGAAATTCTGCCGTAGAGGTTTTGGAAAAATCTAAATGGTTGGCAGAGATTTGTCTGAAGAAGGGTTATAGATTATCAATTAGATTGCATACGCTCGTCTGGTCTGGGCTTCGGGCCAAATAGTCGCTTGCACGCCTTAAATGCAGATTTATGTGGAATTCTGAAACGATTGATCCAGTCATAGCTGCTTAAAAACTTCATTACGACTTCGAGGTGAAGCACTTCGTTTAGGTCCAATTTGACGATAGTTTCAGTAGGTACCCGCAGTGAGAAAGTGAATCCGATTCAATCCCCCGTGTCCAACTTTTAAATGTAAGTATTGATCTGAAATGGATAGCAATAATTGAGAAATCGTTTTTCGGATTTCTAATACAATTATAAAGCATTGGGACATATACTCGGTATTTGATATCTATGTGGAATGGAAAGCACACGGTTTCTTTACTTACTTTAGGCGTTGTAGTATCTTCTATCGCTCTAATTCAAACACTAACTCATCCTTCGGACTTAAGAGCATCAAACGACGGCGAGTCAGAAACAGTAGATCTGATGAGTCAGAGTCGTCTGATAGAGTTCGATGACATCGTGAATCTTACGAATAATAATGAAGATTCAGTGTATGGCCAAGTAAGCAATTCTAACAATAATACTTATGTTGTATGGCAAGAATCAGTACCTGGGAATATAGATAGGAACTACGAAATTTTTTTCAAAAAGAGCAGTGACGATGGAAATACATTTGGAGAAAGAATTCAGGTAAGTGATAATATTGGCTTTTCTGAACATCCTCAGATAACCTCAGAAAATAATAATGTCTACGTTGTATGGGCAGATGATACGAATGCCAACAAACAAATTTATTTCAAGAAGAGCGAAAATGGCGGAAATTCTTTTGGAGAGCAAACGTTACTCAGTGACAGTAATTCGAATGCATTCAACCAGGAGATCTCGAGCTTTGGGAATAATGTATATGTAGCCTGGTTGGAAAAAGTTCCTAATGGGCCCTATCGCATAATGCTAGCTTCCAGCAACGACGGCGCGGATACTTTTCACAAACCAATAATCTTAAGTGAAAAGGCAATGGCTCAAACGTTCCCAAAAATTTCTTCTTTTGATGGCAATGTCTATGTCGCGTGGAATGTTGAGGATCAGCCGAATACAAGAAGCGGTGTTTACTTTATATCAAGCGCTGACAACGGCATGACATTTGGTAACATATCTAAACTAAATAGGGCAGAGAAAGATTTTGGTGAACCCCAGGTTGCTAGTGCGGGGAATCAGATCTATGTAATTTGGGGGGGATCAGATACAAACAAATTAAGCAGCATTAGTTTGATAAAGAGTGATGATAATGGAAGAACTTTTTCCGATATCAGAAAGATAAACGAAACTGAATACGGCAGACTAAATGAGCCTTCAAACGTCGAAATCATAGCAGACCAGAATGACAGAGTATTCATAGCGTGGCAGGATAGAATAGATACCTCAGATAAAGAGGAGATTTTCTTTGCATCAAGTACTGACCGTGCTGAGTCTTTTGATGGTGTTACAAATCTGAGTAACAATGCAGATATTTCTGAATGTCCTTCAATTATTACAGCAGAAGAGACGGTATTTGCCACCTGGGAAGATCTTACTCCCGGGAACCATGAAGTATTCTTTTCCAGAGGAACAATTCTTTGAATATATCACTAGGTCCTTTGCGTTGGTTTTCACATGTATTTGAAATGGGGTACATCATCAACGAATTAAGTATTATGAGTAGAGAGAAGGAAAGGGAGCCAGAAATTGGCAACTAGAACTAGGCGAATGGGTTGAGCGACCATTTCAGAGAATCATACGTAGAGAAAGGTCTGCAAGAACTGAATAAGAAATGGAATGTAGAGGTTCCTGTTTATGAATTGCACTTAGGGAAGAGGGATGATGTTAAGGATACCGTGATTCAAGTGAATGATGTCATTTTCCATATTCCATTTTTGGAACGTGACGCCTTGTATTTACTATGGAAATGTCTATGGCCGGATTGTCACAATTGTTGCGAACATCAAGCTAGCCTACCTCTGACCAAAGACGATATTATTCGTATTTCTTCGAAATTAGGTTATGAGAGGACTTCCGACTTTGTGAAAGAAGATGCGATAATCTCAACCCGCCAGGACAATTCGATGGGGGGCTTAATCACAACGATTACTATGGTATCGCTGAAAAGAAAGGATCATGAAGATGAATCTGATACAGGACTGCCATGTCGGTGCAGATTTCTTTCTGAGACTGGTTCCTGTTCTTTGCATCCGGACAAACCTGGCGTATGCTGGCTATACCCTTTTTCTTCATGGATTCAAATCGATAAAGGTAGGCCTCAAGTCCACGCCTCATTTCAATTAACAGGAGACTGTCCAGGCTTTTATACCTCCAAGAGCCTGGAATCAATTAAGGAAGTTTTAGAAAATTACTCCAAGGTAATCTCTGATTACAATATGTCAATGATGAGAACAACTAGAGAGAGCTTTGGTGCATCAAACTGGGTAGATGCCGAAAACGCGAATTTATGATCATGTTCGGTCCTCATACTAAATTTCAGTGATTACACATGATCTAAATGCATGGATTATCGTTCTAGATTATATGCAGCCTTCTTGCACAATCAATATGATAATAGCTCCTAGGAATTCCCGTGCTGACTAATACGTCGTCACTAAGAATTTTTTGCTCACAGAAACAACACATGCCATTCTGTCTCGTATTTATTATACCTAAGATTCTATTAGAAATATTATCTTTCGTGATTATCACTCTACGTGCCAATCTTCATCTAGGCGTACATCTATGTGCGCTTTAAGCGATTTGAGTCTTTGTTATTATAGAAAATTTCTACAATTGTGTGGTTGGTAATTCTAATGGCGTAAGAAAAATACGCTAGTGAAAGCGTGATACACGTGTGACAATGTAATATGGTAGGTCATCGATTTGTTTGAACACGGATTCTTTGTATTCATCTTCAGACATTGATAGCTGATTGCTCGATTAAATCTACAATTTGACTTCTTTATGCGTAAAAAGGATATTTTATGGCAGTTTTAAGGCAGACTTTGAAAGAGCGGTTCTACCTCGATTGCAATGACCAGCTCGTCTAGAGAATGAATGGAGTTAGTATCTTATTTACTATTGCCCAATGCATCCCATCATCTGCCAATTCTGTTCTTTTTTAACCATCGAACAAGTTCTCTATTCAAATCGTTGTTGCTCACGTCTATAATTGGAATTCTTACATTGTGTGTGGATTCTAGGTAATCTTTGAACGAAATCATTTCTGCGTAAGAAAACCAAGCCCAATGAACTATACCGTTCATTTGGTCTTTCACGACGTCCGCGGTAGACGGCATTGAGACGTGTGCAAAAATTATCCCGTCACACCATTTGACTAAGCTTGCTGTTCCTTCTGGTGCAACACCCAGGGTCATATACTTCACGAAGTCGGAGAGCGTGTATTCAACCATCTCGTGAATTATTATTTGTTCAATTGGAGAATGTATAATTCTAATCAACGTACGGGATAATGCTGATCAGGTGTTATAAAGATTAGAGTTAAGGTGTAGGCACACAATTGTTGAGCAGGAAAGTGTGACGTTAACTTGGGGCTAAGGTGTAATATTATCAATTGCACCCTAGAGAGTATCCGAATCAGATATCTAGACGATAAATGATAAAGCTATTACTGAAAACACCTTCATTGGATATAAAATAAAAAAAGGAAGAAAAATTCCTCTTCGTCAGTCTCTGGTTATTGCTGCTATCTCAGTTTTCGCTGTCGCTGCTATCTCCATCCCCATTAGTGTCGCCGTTTTCTCCATCCTGCCCTTCTTCAGCTGCTGGTGGAGCTGCTGCACCTTCGTCAACTGGTGGAGCTGCTGCACCTTCGTCAACTGGTGGAGCTGCTGCACCTTCGTCAACTGGTGGTTGAGGGGTCTCGCATTGATTTGTGTCAGGATTTAGTACCTCAGGAGGGGTACATTCTTGAACGGGTGGTTGAGGGGTCTCGCATTGATTTGTGTCAGGATTTAGTACCTGAGGAGGGGTACAAACTGGGGGCTCAGGAGCTACCAATTGCCGTTGTGCGTCACCATTTGGAGCTGCTCCACCATCTGCTGGAGGTGCTCCTGCTTGATCATCTGCTGGAGGTGCTCCTGCTTGATCATCTGCTGGAGGTGCTCCTGCTTGATCATCTGCTGGAGGTGCTCCTGCTTGATCATCTGCTGGAGGTACGCCACCATCAGGTGCCACTAATTGCTGTAGTGCTCCATCTTCAGTAGGCTCTTCTATCTGAGATTGGAGAGTCTGAGCGGCTCCGGCTGCGCCAGCACCGGTTTCTTGTGCTTCTTCAGGACTCGCGCCACCTGCTGCCGCTGCTCCTGCTGCTGCAGCTGATGCTGCGGCGGCTGCTGCGGCGGCTGGATCTTGTTCAACGTTGTCTGTCTGTTCAGCTGCTGCTGCTGCTGCCGCTGCTGCGCCTGCTGCACTGCCTGCTGCTGCTGCGGCTGCTGCTGAGCCTCCATTTTCAGCAACAGCTGCTGCGGCCGCTGCTGCTGGATCTTCACCGGCTGCTGCTGCTGCGGCTGCTGCGTCGCCAGCTGCTGCTGCTGCTGCGGCTGATTGTCCAGCTGCTGCTGCTGCGGCTGCGGCTGGATCTTCACCGGCTGCTGCTGCTGCTGCTGCTGCGGCTGCTGCGTCACTTGCTGCTGATGAGGCAGCTGCTGCGGCTGCTGATGCAGCTGCTGCTGTTGCTGCTGCGCCACCACCTGCTGCCGCGGCTGCTGCTGCTGCGCCACCGGCTGCTGCACCTGCTGCTGCACCACCACCCGAAGCTGCTGCTGCTGCTGCGGCTGCTGCCGCGCCACCACCACCGGCTGCTGCTGCTGCTGCGGCTGCGCTACCGGCGGCTGCTGCTGCTGCGGCTGCGCCACCACCGGCTGCTGCTGCTGCTGCGGCTGCGCCACTACCGGCTGCTGCTGCTGCTGCTGAACTGCCAGCAGCTGCGGCTGATGCTGCGGCTGCGGCTGCGGCTGCGGCTGCTGCACCACCACCTGCTGATGCTGCTGCGGCTGCGGCTGCCTGTCCGGCTGCGGCTGCGGCTGCTGCCGCGCCACCGCCACCGGCTGCTGCTGCTGCTGCTGCGGCTCCGGCTGCACTTCCTGCTGCTGCTGCTGCTGCTGCACCACTACCAGATGCTGCTGCGGCTGCGGCACTTCCTGCTGCTGCGGCTGCGGCTGCTGCACCACCACCGGCTGCTGCGGCTGCGGCTGCGGCTGCACCACCGGCTGCTGCGGCTGCGGCTGCGGCTGCACCACCGGCTGCTGCTGCTGCGGCTGCGCCACTAAATCCTGAACTTGATGCTGCTGCGGCTGCGGCTGCACCTGCTGCTGCCGCTGCTGCACCCGCTGCGCCACCACCGGCTGCTGCCGCTGCTGCGGCTGCACTGCCACCTGCCGCTGCTGCTGCTGCGGCTGCTGCACTGCCTGCTGCTGCTGCGGCTGCTGCTCCACCACCACCGGCTGCTGCTGCTGCTGCTCCACCACCACCGGCTGCTGCTGCTGCTGCTGCTGCTGCTGCGCCACCGGCTGCTGCTGCTGCTGCTGCGCCACCACCGGCTGCTGCTGCTGCTGCTGCGCCACCGGCTGCTGCTGCTGCTGCTGCGCCTCCACCGGCTGCTGCTGCTGCTGCGGCTGCTCCCTGACTAGCAGCTGCTGCTGCGGCTGCTGCACCAGCACCACCACTTGCTGCGGCTGCTGCTGCTGCTGCTGCTGCGCCACCGGCTGCTGCTGCTGCGGCTGCACTGCCACCGGCGGCAGCTGCTGCTGCGGCTGCACTTCCTGCAGCTGCTGCTGCTGCTCCCGAAACACCTGAAGCTGCTGCTGCTGCGGCTGCCTGACTAGCTGCCGCTGCTGCGGCTGCGCCTGCTGCGGCTCCCGCACCGGCTGCCGCTGCTGCGGCTGCGGCTGCACCATTATCGGCTGCTGCTGCTGATGCGGCGGCTGCTGCGGCGTCTCCTCCAGAGGCTGCTGCTGCTGCGGCTGCGCCACCAGCTGCTGCTGCTGCTGCTGCACTGCCACCGGCGGCAGCTGCTGCTGCTGCGCTACCTGCTGCTGCTGCAGCTGCTGCGCCACCACCAGAAGAGGCGGCTGCGGCTGCTGCTGCACTGCCTGCAGCTGCTGCAGCTGCTGCTGCCCCACCCCCTGAGGATGCGGCTGCGGCTGAGGCTGCACTACCAGCTGCTGCTGCTGCAGCGGCTGAAGCGCCTGCTGCAGCTGCGGCTGCGGCTGCTGCGTCGCCAGCTGCTGCTGCGGCTGCTGCTGCGGATCCGCCCGCCACAGTCGCGAATATTTGGTTTAAAGGCATTGCTTGAAGGCCTAGTGCCCCCAGCGCTATTGCTATAAGCACGTACGTTTGAATAGAAGTTGTTCTACTTAGCATAGTAGTGACGCGGAGCAATCGTTTATAAATATTTTTACGTCTAATGTACAGTAAGATTCTACGATGAAATCTCGTAAGAATGACAGGAATTACATGACCTTATGCTGCAATTGCTTTGGTTTGCTCTTATTATTTAATAACTTCGGGCGTGACACTTTTTTTCATCGCAAGAACTCCTCAGGGTTTGACGTTTTTGCAACTTTAATCCAGTCTTCTTGCTTGCAATGAAACTGCAATGGGGAGATGGGTACTGCTATTATGGCTTGTTTCTTATAGCAATCTTTTCTGTCTTAGCATTGGACCTGAATTCGGAGGGTTTTAGATGTCTATCTATTCTTAGTCAGCAAGATGCACCGTTACGTGATCCATCTCTTAGAATGCTTGAATGGAACTGTTTTCTCGTCACCAATTCCTATGTATATTCTCTATTTGGAATAGCAATTGGAGGAATACTGCTTTTCATTTGGTTCCGGAAGAGTGCAAGCCAATAGCTGACTGACCTGTGATGCTTGGTGAATCTATCCATGTGCATAATTCAGAAAACTCTAAACTGTTCAGTAACAAATAATATCTCTTCTAAAGGTGACTCATTTCTAACCGTCCCCAAGTTCACGAACACTCTTGAAGTTTTTTGCAGATCATCAATTCGGTAGACGGTCCTTCCTTGGCAATACTAGTAAGAATTAATTCGAGGGGATAAAGTATACATCCAGTTACATTCGATGCAAATTTCCCTTTCCTAGCAGTAGATTTAATTAATTTCCATGTTGACTGAAGAATCCTATTGTTTGTATCCACAGGTGCATTCATAATAACAAACATGGGAATCCTCTCTAATATTTTAAACCCGGTCTCTTGAAGGATCCTTTCAATTGAAACAAGCTGACGGCTCACCTGATGCGGGGATCTCAGGGCATCATGATGTAGAAAATTTTCAGAAAACACAAAGATCCCGTCTTTTCTTAAAAGGTGATTCACATTCGATATTGCATTTTGATATCGAATATCGTCGGTTATATGGAATAATACATCGAAGGCAGATATGATGTCAAACTTTCTTGAGGTAAGCTGATCTGGCAGGTCGTCCTGCCCAATATCAAGCTTGAAGAATTGATTGGAAGGATATCTCTGCCGCAGATTCAATACTGCCACGTCTGTAATGTCACTTCCTGTAACTCTACTGGCGCCCAATTCTATCCACATATCAATGTAAAATCCAGTACCTGACCCAATATCAAATACTTCCTTACCATTCAGATCGGTTTCCATCCTTTGGATGACCCTTTTCACGATAACATTCCTTATCCGATACATCCATCTGTTGTACTGCTGGCCAAGGGTTTGGAATCCTGTTCCGTCTAAACTATAGTTTAATGTGAGTCTATTCTGCCAATATTCTCTAGGGTCCGAAGAGTTATTCACTCCTTTCTATCTAAACAATTCCCAATTAATGTTATTTTATTTAAGAATATCATGTAACTAGGTGGCATGATGAAATCTCTTCTAAAGAAAATGACAATTATTTGGGTGTAAAATTGATGCTGACGCCCCTACTCTAAAACCGTTCTGCCAGAAAATATAGTATAATATTTTGATGCCAAACTGACAGTTACATTAATAATCGACTCTAGTTGATCTAAAGGACATAGATTTGAATGCTAGAAACTTTGGCAGCAATGACTCTCGCTTGACAAAGTGGCATATCCAAATACTTAGATGCATAAAGGGTAGCTCCAAACCAGAGGGCAAAATTTCAAGCCAAACCGAACTTAATCCATTGATTGTTTCTCAATTAGTAACCGACCTTATGGAATATGGGCTGGTAGAAAGAACATTAAAGCGGAAAATGCACATGTACTATAGAGAATATTTTTCTGCTACTTTGGAAGGCGTTGCGATATTGGAGACAGCTAGGACCCGCGAAAATGATTTGGTGGGCAGAATAATTTCCTTTCTAAGCTAATCCGATCATATTTCTAATTTCTAATTGCAATGATAACAAATGTGGATCGGAAAAAATCATACTGCAAAAAGTATGTCGATGTCAAGATGATTTGAGCACCGGTACTGCTGAACCTGTTATTGCTCGAGAATCATCAGAACACAGGAATGCAATAACGGTCACTAGTGCGTCTATCTTAACCCATTGCTTGAAATTGGCGTCAGGCATCATTTTTCTATTTGCCTCTGTATCAATAATCGAAGGTAATACGCAATTGACGGTTAGATTATGATCCTTTACTTCCTTTGAAATGGATTCTACAAACCTTATCAGGCCGGCTTTCGAAGAAGCGTAGGCTGAATCAAAACCTTGCGCGGAAATCCCCGTGTAGGATGAAATATGAACTATCCTACCATAGCCAGATTGGAGCATCAGCGGTACAACATACTTTGTGATTAGAAAGGCCGATACTAAATTTAAGCTAAACATCTTTTTCCACTCCTCCTCTTCAAGCAGGACTACACTCTTCCCACCGAGATATCCACCCACTGTATTCACTAGTATATCTATTCGACCGTGTTTTCTAGAGATTGCATTAACGAGAGAGGATACGTCGGAATCTATCGTAGTGTTACATTGAATGAGATCAACCCCTTCAGATCCTGAAGGAGTGATATTCATCTTTTTTTCATCTAGGTAAGTTCCGATTGTCGTGGCACCATGGGACGTAAAAAAGTTTAATATCTGACTCCCAACTGCACCTGTACTCCCAGTAATAAGAATCACCTTATTAGAAAAATCATATTTGATCAAATTCCTCCACCATTTGGCAAAGCCCACCTGAACCCCTCCATTGTAATATATAGCCTTTGCATATCCTTGGGAACTATAGCGGGTTAGTGACTCCTACTATCTTCAGACTCGATCTACTATCACGAAGATGCGCCATATACGACGATTTAAAAGACATATATGCTCTTCTAGTTAGTAAATATTCAAAACAACTACATGACTAGGATTGGCAATACATATCGTTGGTTTCATGGACGATTTGCAAATCGACCTACAAATTTTAGCTGGGTGATAGAGAAAAAATTGGCAGGTAGCGGCATGCCAGTCAATCTGCCGCAACTATTGTGGGTTGCAAAGAACGGAATTAAGAGTGTTATCACTATTAGGGAAAGCCCACTTCCAACTTCATGGCTAGCCAATACGAGTCAACAACTAGAATACTTGCACCTGAAGGTTGAGGACTTTTCTGCCCCATCCCTTGAAATCTTAGAATCAACCGTCCGATATATGGGCCAACGTATTAATGAAGAAAAACCAGTTTTGGTGCATTGTGCAGCCGGAAAAGGAAGGACAGGAACCATTCTTGCAGCATATTATATGAAACAAGACCCTACTCTCTCGTCTACAGAAGCCATCAAAAAGATCAGACATTTAAGACCAGGTTCAGTTCAATCTGAGGAGCAGATAGCAGCCTTACTAAATTTTGAGAATCATCTAAAAAAGACTACTGGAATAGTCTAAATATACTAGCTTCGCATCCAGTAGCAATAGATTCTGGATTTTTCTGTCATAGGTTGAAGCTCTGCAACAATCAGAATGAAATATTGATATTCAGAGCATTTCAAT
The DNA here is from genome assembly GCA_050748485.1 of Nitrososphaeraceae archaeon. GTDB lineage: Archaea > Thermoproteota > Nitrososphaeria > Nitrososphaerales > Nitrososphaeraceae > TH5896. The sequence goes on from JBOGPP010000179.1 coordinate 15,841, forward strand.
TCTAAGTTTATATCAGCTGGCTATCTGGCTCGTTGAGAGCTGGATGTACGGAATAAATTTGTGGGCTAGATTTTAAACGCTGCCAGAAACATTGAAGCATATAGCGAAGCCGAAGCTAGCAATTCGAGTGGGGCTTTAGCTTATATGTCAGACAGAGGGATATATGATGGCTCTTTTGACTCAGAACAGCTTTCCTATGAAGGATTGGCATATCGAACATATGGAAAAGACAATTGTTAAGTATTTAACTGGAATATCTGAAACAGCGTCTACCTGGGAGAAAAGACAGCATCGTAGGTATGGGACTATAGCAAATTGCATAAAGCAGATAGAATATGATATTAAGCATGGGGTTACTATTGATGAAGTAAGTGTAGTTTTGAAAAAGATAAAGACTGATTCTTCTTTTGAAAACCTTCGTCGTACCGATAGCTTTTACGAACGTTTTGATGAGATTGAAAGACACTTTGCTCCCCTAAAGGAACGACTCGCCCTTTGGAATTAGATGTCGATTAACCAATCTAGTTTTGTTGCGATTGCTTGAACATGTTAAGATAAATATCAAAATATTCGTTTGGCTGTGCGGGTTCGAGTTCTTTAGTAAGCATTTATCGTATACTGATATCTAATTGAAATATTGTGTGAGTTCGGTTCATTCAATATAATGGAACATTCTAGGGGTGATATCGAGGGTTCACCGGCTCAAAGAACCATATCTACGAGTTTCGTGTGAACACACAGGATTTTTTGGATTAGCATAATGAATAAAGATTTCAACAACTAGAAAAAAACTGATTTCTGTCCCCTCGTTAATTAATATGGGGTGTACTCATAACAAGTCTCATGAGTGAATTTGGGTTAGTTAAGGATAAAACTAGTCTGCAATTTGAAGATCATTTAACCAGCTTAAGAGGCGATGTTAGGAAGCTCTTACTAGAGCTTAGAGGGTTCGTAAAGTCGTTAGGCGATATGGTTATAGAGGAAGTGCGTCCTCATCGAATAGTCTACGCAAAGACACTAAATTTCAGGGCTTTCCTAGATGTTCAGCCAAAAGATGACGGCCTTATGATAGTCGTAAAGTACGGCAGGGGTAAATCCGACAATGCATTACTTATCTGTAGCGATAAAGATCTAGAAATGGCAAAATCACTAATTTCTCAGGCGTTCCAAGACATTAGGTAAAAACCACGAAATCTCGGGGCTAAAGCATTGTCCTACGGACAGCGATGAAGGTAAACCATGAGTTAATAAATTAGAGACCTTGATATTTTCAATTAAGGTACAAGTCATCTAGACAAGAAAGAGCAGGAAAAATGTATGCGGTATGTCAATGATCAAAGAAAAAGCATGACCCTACTCAACTTGTAGGTCTCGATGCCTCGGATAGTTCCTATAATTGGATCGAATGTAAAGTAACCCTGTGGATTGGTAGATGATGCGAAAGTTCGAAACTTTTCAATTCACTTCAAACCTGATGACTCCCTTGCCCTTCTATAACTATTAGTGTCAATGTCGACTTTATCTTATCTATTTTTCGAATATGCCATGTTATTGTTTCTTTTAACTTGTCCATCGAATCCGAGCTTATTTTCACGATCATATCATAAACTCCATAACATCCTTCTACTTCGTTGACTCCTGGTAGTTTTTTTAGTTCGTTAATAATATCTGCTTCATGGCCGAGTTCACAGTTAAGTAGCACGTATGCTATTGCCATAGCCCCTATAATTATAACCAGTAGTATTAAACTTGTGTCTATGAAAAAAATGTGCTCATGATACAGGAGAGGCTCAAGCTGCCAATAGATTTAGCTCTAAATAATACAAATTCTATCCTAGAACTGACTTAGGGTTCAGTCCAGTCTCAGATGATTTAACAGCAGAAGAATAAATTAAAAAATTATGTGCAAAATCATTGCCTGTAAACAGAATAGAAATAAGAAAAAGAATAATGACAAAAACTGCGATAACTGCGATCAAAATTAGTATTCTTGTCCTGAGATCCTTGAGACTAGATGTTTGTGCAGATTTGCTTACCTTAGGATTTCTCTCGGATACCCCAGCTGTTCGCGGTTTTGCTTCTCCGCGGGTTATTCTTTTCTTAGTCATTGCGCTATTTAGAATTGGGATTTTTTTTGGTTGAGCAGATGGCTCGGCCATCGGCGTCCGTAGTTCGTAGAGTACTACCTCTTTTCCTGAACTAGATAGGTCGTTAAACAAGCTCAAGGCCTGAGAGTAGTCATTTTCTCCTTGTGTGTTGACAACATGGCTCGTTTTGTCCTTCCATTCAACCGTCCAAGTAGATTTAAAGGGAGACCGTTCCTCTTTAGGCTCTACTCCGTTGTCAGCCATCGCCAATATGATGTGTATTTTGTTGTTATATACGTTATTGTTGTCAGAAACATTTCATACCTGCAGATATTATTATAATCTTGTTCTAAAGAGCGCAGGTTATTCAAATTTATACAGAATGCCAAGAATGTCTGGGTAGGTAATTTCCCATACGTAGCGCGAGACTGACTTCTTCAACCTGTATCTACCCAACCTCTACTACCAAGATTCAGAAATAGACATACACCCAAGGGTACTTACGTACCTGTATACCGATTGAAGGCACATCACTTAAACTTTGAAAGCTCTACTAATCATGATCAACTCTGGTCCACTTGTCAGACTGCCTGCAATTACGGATTTACTATTTGCCAGTAATCCCGATGACAGGTATGGCATACCACCGTTAACCGTGACTGGCTCAGTCTCGACCTTCAGGGTCTCTGCGACTATCGCCAATTCTTCTTCCGATGCTTTGGGATGTACCGCTGCGCCCGTATCGGTTGCAACAATCATTGAACCAATCTGGTAATATCCTGCCACGGTACAGGTAATAACGGGTACGCCAAGTACATCCTGGATTTGCTTATCAACTTCACCTTTGAATATAGGTGAAACTAATGCTCCTTTATCATTAGCTGAAACAAGATTTCCTACGGCTGTAAACCTACTAGATAATCTCTCTACGTTAAGCCCGGTCGATCGCCTTAGAACTTCGATCTCCTCGTCGGACGAAAAAGACGACAACAATATGCCTTTGTTGTTCATAACGGCCATAGCTCCAATGAGCCGGGTTCCACCGATCGAAGTAAATATCACATTTTCGACCTCTAGATAAGTCCTCAATTTGGTCATCTTGGTTTCCGCGAAACCAAAAGGCAAAATGAGAGTGCTATTGTTCGCTCGTACGAACAATCCTAGATTCGGACTCTTATAAATATCGTATTTGTAAATGCCCAACTAATAGGAATTCGGTGAGCCATTTCTTCATATGAACCTATTGGGTAGGGATATCAGATTCGCGTTGTAGAGTAGATTTCTGAACAACCCACATGCCGAATAGACGAATACTCTTGACAGGAACCACTCAAAATAATAAATACACAGTATTAGAATATTTGATCAAGATCTACCAATTTGACCACAAATCATTACTATGATAGGGATGTTGTTTCAATAAGGGACTTTACTAGAGAGGAATTAGAATTTCTCTTCAATTCCACCGACAAGATATCTAACTTCTCGAGGACTGAAAGGAGTGAACTGGGTAAGGGGCGAACCCTTGGTTCAATTTACTATGAACCAAGCACTAGAACAAGAATGAGCTTTGAAGCCGCAATCTCATCCATCGGTGGTAGCTCAATCGGTATAACTGATCCCAAATCTTCGTCCATTGAAAAGGGTGAAAGTTTGTCAGATACTGTTAGAATTATGGATTTGTACTCTGATGTACTTGTATTAAGGCATCCTCTAGATGGTTCTGGCAGATTTGCAAGCGAATTATCAACGAACCCCGTTATCAACGCTGGAAGCGGAAGCGAGGAACATCCAACTCAGGCCATGCTTGATTTATACACAATTTATAAAGAGAAAGGAAAAATTGATGGCCTTCGAATAGGAATTATTGGTGACCTAAAATATGGAAGAACCATTTATTCTTTGGTTTATGGGCTTGCTAACTATAATGTAGATATTCGACTTATATCACCTCCTACGCTCAGCATACGAAAGGAGTCAATTTATGGCGTAGAGCGTAAGCTAAAGATCCATGAGTATAGTGACCTCCCTGAGGATATCCTGTCAACGCTAGATGTCATATATGTAACTAGAATCCAGAGGGAACGATTCCCAGACATACAAGAATATGAAAAAGTAAAGGGTACGTATACCATCGATCAAATGACTCTCGATAAGTCAAAAACTGATGTTTCAATCATGCACCCTTTGCCCAGGTTAGATGAGATCTCGCATTCAATAGATAGCACTAACAATGCCACGTACTTCAGACAAGCAGCAAATGGGAAGGAAATTAGAGCAGCACTTCTGGCATTGATCACCAACGAAGACCTTTTCTAAGCAAATCACAATGTGACGATTTAGTAGGTATTAAAGTGGGAAGGTTGGCAAACGATTAAGCTGTTACATACATATCTCAGAACGTGTTGGGGCTATAAGGAAAATATGAGTGTCCTCTATTGAATTGCTCTAATACGATTTATGAACCAGTAGCGGGAATAGAGTGACAGATTAACTAGATGCAGGTGATAGATTTGTCGCTCGAAATAGATTCAAAATTGCAAGTGTTTCCAGGTTCTCCTCAACCCCTATTTGTGAAGTGGACAAAGTATGATATGCACTCTTACGATTCAGAAATTATGATGATGAGTACTCATACTGGAACTCATTTGGATGCACCTTCCCATTTCGTAGCGCATTCTCAGAGTATTGATATGATAGAGGTAGAGCGGCTGTTATGTCCAGCCTTACTATTGCACCTGCCAAGAAACGCAAACGAATTGATCACACTTGATGATTTACGGGATATCAATGAAATAGATCGCGGGATCTCGATTGTGTTTAGAACTGGTTGGCATACGATGATAAGGCACAAAGATTACATGAGAAGCAATCCTGGGTTGTCAGCGGCGGCTGCTGAGTTCTTGGCAGAGAAGAAAATAAATGCCGTAGGAATAGATGGTCCAAGTATTGATATTGGTTCAGATAAGCATTTTTCTTGTCACAAAACCCTGCTAGAGAACGGGATTTTGATCGTAGAGAATTTGTGTAATCTCGAAAGTCTAAAACACAAAGCCACGTTCACCTTGTTAATAAGTCCGCTAAAGTTAAAGGGAGCTTCAGGGTCCCCTATTCGAGCACTGGCAATAACAGCCAGTGAAAGTTCTCCAAGCACATGATCTGCTCCTACGGCTTTTTATCAGTTGTGCTGGTCTAAAAAGACATTTATAAATAGTCACTCTCCAGTTGACAATAAAATGCCTATGAGTTCAAATAAAGCCATTTTAATTGCATCATCTATTTATCTTGTGTTTTTTTTTGCGCTAGGATCAGGCTTGTTTAATTCTATCCTGGAAGGATCTGGGAGATTATCAGGCTCGTTCATAATCCCTTCAAGGTCGATTCAAACAGTTGCTGAAACAGTGGTGATGATCATCATTTTTCTTCTTGGTACAAGCGGAGTTTACCTACTCTATAAGGGTGGAATCTCCCAAGCGCCAATCAAGAATCAAGGTGCATTTATGGCAGCTGGATTTGTTATAATTGGAATTGCATTGGTCCTGGGGTTTAGGATCATTGAAATCAAGCTTTGAAGAAACGGTAATCAAAATTCCAGGCATGAGATATCGTTTTGATTAAGGTGGTACCTAGAATGCGCTAAAGAAGGGAAGAATCCTTCCCGAATAAGGGATTTGAAAGGCGAAAAGTAGATGAATTCGTGCAGACTAATCGTGCTCTCAGACTTCAGGTATTAGTTCAAGATACCTAAGAGTAATGATAGATAATATATTAAAAGCAAACAATCGAACTATATCAGATTATAGGATGAGAAGGGCTAAACATGTGATATAAAAATAATGGAAATGATGGAACCATTTGGAATTTATTGATATTTTTACTTACGTGAAGCAATCCTGAACATTTTTAAGGTTAAAATCAGCGCGACTGACCCTAGTACATGCATTCACTGAAAGTAAGATATAGCGAAACGGCCTTTTTTAGAAAAACAAACCAAGTGATTTCAAAATCGTACGATTGATCAGTCATTCGAAACATATGGTCTAGTGGAATTCAGACTCTTTTCTTCTTTTTCCTGTAATGCGACTATGATTTGACCTTTGACCTATCTCCTTGTCCTTCAATGACTATCATGGTAAGGGTAGATCTTACCTTATCAATTCTTCTCACATGCCAAGTTATTGTTTCTCTTAATTTGTCCATAGAATCGGCCCTTATCTTTACAATTATATCGTAGACGCCGTAAACACCGCTTAATTCAACAACTTCATTTAATCTCCTCAGCTCTTTTAAAATTTCTTCCTCAGAACCGAGGTCACAATTGATAAGCACATAAGCTGTTGGCATCAATAGTTTAAGTCATATGCCGTGTATTAATCCTTTTAGGTTTCTTCACGACGCTATCTTTGTATAATCTAAGGTCTATTCAATAATGATGACCATTACATACGAGGTTTGTAAATCTCTGAATCCAATCTGTGCTTTCTAGCGATCACGAGAAGAAGTATGCCAAAGAGCATAAGAACTATTGCAATACCCTGCGCATTTCCGTCAGGAACCAAAATGAAGTATGCAATGGAAAATCCAAAGCTTGTTAAGGATTGGAGGCCGTACTTGAAGAAATCTGACAAGGAGAGCTTTTTTCCCAGGTAGCCCACCGCAAAGAATGCCACAGTCGGATAAATCGCAAGAAGTAAAAACTGATCGATATCCACCCCATTGTGCGTCATTCTTGTTTGCCTTAATTAGAGGCCTTATGAAGAATATTTGCGTTACTCAAGGTCAGCTCATTGGACGCCAACCCAATTACGGTGAGAGTATTTGAATTTCCTCAACAAAGCCATTCTGTGTTAGAGCTCTCGCATTCTCTGATGGCAGTAATGCGATGTCCTCTTCGATATAAGGTCCATACGTCACCATGTCTATTCCCATGAATCGGTCGATGGGCTTGATAAACCTGACAGGAATACGCTTATGGCTTAGCATATTCGATATTTTATCCAACACTACAGGCCTCCCTGTTACAATAGCCGACAAGATCATATTGATCCTCTTCTCTGTTTCCACGCTCCCATCCAGTACAAATTTCTCTTCCCTGGTCATGTTGGAATAATCTATCTCTAATTCATTTTTTTTCTTGGCAAGAAGATCTGCCTTTCTGTTCGCTTCTATCTTGGCGTACCTAGCTTCAAAGAGCAACCTTATTGCACTAAATAAAAGTTCTATCTGCGCGTGTGCTAATTGTTCCTCTATCGCAAATTCTTTCGAAGACCCTCTTAGCCTTTCGATACGGGCAGTAACCTCATGGTAAATGTCTACTGGGAGATTTTGTAGTGAATCGGTATTAATTTCCTTTATCAACAGGGTACACAGATACTTTAGTGAGATCGGCGCCTCATCTTTATGGGCCGAACGGCCATCTGGTTCCATCTTTACCTATGTCTTTGCTGGAGCTTCCTTTACTTATTGTTTATTGGAATATGACCGAATTACAATATCAAAGCATAGTTGTTATCATTGTCTTTAACCAACAAGGGCAAATGCTTTTAAAACCAGAATGATACTACTCCGGTTATCATGTCAGCTCACCCGGATGAGAAATCATCGACAGGGTATGGAAACCTCACAACAGTAGCATGGTCTATTTTGGTAATGGGTATATCATTAGCAATAGTTATTGTGCTTTATGTCTGGTTTGGATACATTGGACCTTCGTTTTCTGAAGATGTACTAATGCAACAACAGGCTGAGTTGAGAGAGCAATTTAATCTTCCCCCTGAAGAAGTCATAACTGATCCGGAAGTCCTTCAGACTCCTCCTTCATTACGTGGTGTTGACGGTGAGAATAACAGTACAGCTTAGAACAACACGGCATACAGAGACATTGCACGAATTTCTTACCATTCTGACTCAAGCTTGGTAGGTTTGAATATTCTGTACTCTTAACCAGCTAACCGTAGTCTTATTATTATTATTATTATTATTTCTTCATCCCTGAGAATAATTCCTGAGTCTATGTAACAGATCCAGGTACATTCCGATTAGTTCGATGCGCTGCTTTTCATTATTAAGATCATTGGACTTATTCTTCAATATCTTGAAATGTTCGGCTATTCTTTCTTCGATCTCCCCTTCAAAAGCACGCAACGAAAATGAATGGTGATCGGAAGATTGATCTTTCACATTGCTGACCTGAAGCTCGGACGCAAGTCGCGCAGACGTTTCATCAACCTGCTGTTGTTTACCGCAATTTATACAGCTTATATTTCCTTTGTACCTGATCTGAACCCCATTACAGATTCCACAAGGTGTGCTTAACAGAGATCCGCCTCTCAGGAGAAATGAAGCAGCATCTTTCATATTGGATTTTCGTTCGCTATTTACATCATTTGGTCTAGAATCCATAGATTTTCACCAGATTTTGCTTCTCTCTCTTGTGGGTTCCCTGCCAAACCGTCACTATAGGAAATGGGTACCGACGGCCTAGAGAACGGATATTTAAATGGAATAGGGTAGAACAAACCTCAAAAAAATTCAATATTCGAATCTCCCATAAGAAATAAGCTAATTAGATGCAAATAACCAATATAAGTATTAACGGTGGTCTCATAGCGGGTTATGACCGATAAGGAGTTCGAAAGGATTATTTCCTTTATTGTAAATGAAAACGTTATACGACGTCTCCTGAACTCGGCCGACTTTTCAGATAAATCAATTGAGCTTGGTGGAGCCCACAGGAGGGACGAAGTGCAAAATATTCAGATCGCAAGATTCTTCAACTGACACATAATGGATAGGATTAAGACTGGTGTGGATAGATGGGACCAAACCTCTTAATTAAGGCGTGACAGTTTGTGGTCTAGAATAATGCTTTTTAATCCAAGAGGGACTAAGCTTAACGAGCAATGGAAATAAACCAGATCAGAGAGCCTGAGGTAAACAGACCCATTATTATAGCAGCTATGCAGGATATGGGGGATGTAGGAAGTATTGCGATAGATTTCTTAAAAAAGAGTCTTAAAGCGATCCCTTTCCGCTTCGTGTGTTCTAATTATCCGAATTATGTCATGGACAGAGGAGGTTACATTGAATTTAGCCCGGAAAGATGGGATTACTGCTACGGCAAGAATATGATCCTCTTTGGCGGAGGGTATGGACAACCTCAAAGTAACGAAGAATTGGTCTATTTGTGCAATGATGTCATTAATGTCGCCAAGAGATATTCCGCTCAGATAATCTATACATGCGGGGCCTTTCATTCTGACAAGAATTTTGGAAAAAATCCCAGGACCTTTGCTACTACTAATTCACGAGCCCTAACGGAGCAGATTGCACGACTAGGGATTTCCAAGACCGAAAGGCCGTCGTATATCACAGGCTTTAATGGATCGATCCTAGGGTTTTCGAAACTCAACGATATCAAGGCAATTGGGCTTTATGCAGAAATACAAGAGCCCCAGATTCCACAGTACAGATCGGCTAAGAGTATAATTCACGTGCTAGAAAAGCTGACATATCATAAAATTGATGAAATTGACGAATTGGATGTGATGGGAGAAGCCATCGACAAAGAGATGGATAGAAGGAAAAGACAGGATACCGAAAATAGTGCATCAAATAATTAAGAAATAGGGAAATTTCGAACTTTCCTGCAACGTCATCCAAATTAGACCTAAAATAGACATTTTTTACTATCGTTCCCTTTTCCCTTCGACGAATTCTAAAAACTTCTCTTTGGCTTCCAGGTAGTGCATCTGAACAGGTGGATGTTTAAAACAATATGCGGAAACACTCTCCAATGGACCACTGACATTCCTATCCATCGCTAGCTTTGCACCTCTAATTGCATCTATCATTACTCCTGCACTATTATACGCATCTACAACTTTTAGCTTTAAATCGAGTTCAACCGGGATTTTACCAAAGTATTTGCCTCTTATCGACAAATAACAGATTTTGTCATTGTTGAGAAATCCAACATAATCTGAAGGACCGATTCGTGTTGGAATAGGATAGGGCGACATTGCTTGAACAGCAGAAGTCTTGCTAATTCTCTTATCTTCTAATCTATCTTCGTCAAGCATGTTATAAAAGTCCATGTCTCCGCCTACATTAAGTTGATAGGTGTCATCAATTTTGACGCCTCTATCAACGAACAACTTTACCAAGCTCTTGTGTACGACAGTTGCACCAAGTTGGCTCATTACATCATCCCCTGCACACACCAGTCCCCTACCTTCAAAAGATTGTTGCCATTTCGCAGCTGAGGCAATAAAAACAGGGATAGCATTTATGAATGACACCTGTCGTGTTCCTAAACATTGCTCAGCGTAGAATTGTGTAGCGAGTCTGCTCCCAACCGGAAGATAGTTCAAGAGTATTTCAGCACCGCTATCCTTCAATATGCCTGCCACATCGGCATCGGGCGCATCTGACACCTTGACTTTTTCAAGGTAATGCTTACCAAGTCCATCCAGGACAGAACCCTTCTCGACTCTAACATCTAACTTGTCTAGTCCATCAATTATAGTAGGTGTATTATTGGGCTCTGCGAATATCGCCTCTGAAAGATCCTTACCTACCTTACCCTCGGTCACGTCAAATGCTGCGACAAATTCGATATCCCCAGGAACAATTCCGCCAATAGAGTATGCGGTTAGGCCAACAGCGTCGGAGCCATGTGCAGTATAGTAGTGAATTCCCTGAATAAGGGCGGAAGCACAATTTCCAATCCCTGCAATAGCAACACGGACTTTTCTTGACATAGAATATATCGGATCTGAAAGTATTGGCTCACATATATAATATATGAAGAGCCCCCCCGATAGTTTTCTTGTATCTTGCAAATTAAAGGAAGAAAACCAATGCTACGAGGACCATACTGTAGCTTAGAAGATACTTTCCAATGAAAGATTCTAGGATCAAATATATTCGCCGAGATAGGACCTAGATTGCTAGATTGAAAAAACCTCCACAATGTTCCTTTTTTCGCCTAACCATTCAAACACAGATTCAACGGACTGAATCTGTGGATAAGCTAGAAGCGGCATTTAAAAACATGATTCAGCTTTCTGAAACCTATGTGGAAAGACAAAGCATTTTGGTGGGAATATCGAATCAAGTTGAATCTCTCGCCATGATATATGAACAAGTCAGGGCGCGAAGATCAATCTCTGTACTAAGAAGAATGCTGATGAACAATCTAGAAGGAAATACTACTCATTTTCTGTTGAACAAGCAGGCAGCGGCCACAGGGGTGGTAGCCTTGATTGACAGAGACGGCGAGTCACCCTTAGGTGGGCTTAGAATACAGCTTCAATGTTATCCAATACAACAAGTTATTGACTGGTTGACTTACACATTACATGAGGATTAATAACAACAATCTGGCGTCAAATAAGCGTGATAATTGTGTGAATGCAATGCAATTGTTATCCGTCCTAATCTCGCCTATGTGCTTTTTGAGACGATCCTATTCACTCGGGATTACTCGGCGGATAGATCCCAATAGTTGGCATCCTTAAATTCTGTCTTTGGCTTGCCCAATGCTTTCCATTCCTTAAATGATCTTGCGTACAACCTTACATTTTTCAAGCCAGCGAGTTTAAGTCCATAGTATACCAAACCTGACAAAGTACCTACGCTACCACAGTAGGTTACTAGTTCAGAATTTTCATGTATGCCTCTATTTTGCAGCAAACGTCTAATATCATCGCCTTTGCTTAGAACCCTCCCGTCTGCTCTAAGCATAGTATATGGAAGATTCACTGCTTCGGGGATATGCTCTGAGAGGAAATTAAGTCTCTCCCTAGAATCAACCAGCACTTTGTTTGAGGACGCTTTCTCAACGTAAGCGAGGTCAGCGTATATCGATTGATTAATTTTCAATGAATGTGGCTGCCATTTGTAACTGTTTGACTTTTTCTCAGTGCGATATCCCATATTTTTCCACTGTGAGAACGTCACTTCTAGAATAGAGGAGTGTTGGTGACCTAGATATTGAAATGTCCATGCCACCCGTGCTGCCAACGCACCGAACGTATCGTCATAGGTGACGACGGGGAGGTCCTCATTTACTCCAATATCCTGTAACAATTCGATGCAATGCGTGGGGCTCTCTTTTTCCAAGACTCTCGCTAGTGGCAGTGAAACAGCCCCTGGTATGTGTTCCTTAGCATATTCCTCTTCCTTTCGCACATCGACTACCCTCACGTTCTTCTTTCGTATCAAGACAGACAGCGTACTAACATCACAGACAGTGTCAGGAGTTGAATGGTATTCAGATTCTAAACCACTACTTCTACCTGATAGTGTTTCTTTCTTTTGGCTATCCATAGACAAAGATCGTTTCAACTTCATATCAACCTAAGCGGCACATTCACCTTTAGCCGTTTTAGCGGTAAATCTTACATCGCTTCCGTAATCCTGATATGATTCAGGTTGCTGATCTACTGGTGGAAGTTGTATAACAGCAGCCAAGGCTCTCTTGATATCTTCGATGTCATGGATAGAGCCGATCGCTTCACCTCTCAATACCTGATCTATCCACTGGCGAAGCGTTTCACCTTCTCCACGCTCCTTCCTATAGATTTCAATTATATTGAGAACTGTGTCAATAACCCGCTTTGCTGGAACGCGCATTACAACGCGTCCTAATTCACCTCTTTCACCTGCTGAGCCTCCAAACAACATCGTATATGTGGGCGCCATTACGCTACCTATTCTCGAGGCTCCCCCAAAGAAGCCGATAGTTGCTATTTCATGTTGTCCACATGAATTTGGACATCCACTAATTTTGATCGTGCTATCAAAGAGCATATCATCAGTATCTAGCCCTAATTCCAGGAACTTGTATTGAATCTCTTTAGCCAAACGATGCGAGTTCGTGATGGCCAAATTACACGATGTAGTCCCAGAACAGCCAACCGCAGATGTAATGGTCAATGCCCCCGGGTTTGACAATCCTACCGATGCCAACCGGTTGAAAAATTCAGGTAGGTCATTGCCGTTAACGAATCTGATCGCGAAATTCTGCTGTGGTGTATTTCTGGCTGCCCCTTCCATCGATAGTTCGCGGATAGTCCCAGCCAACACACGCAGCTGATTGGCAGTCACATCACCAGCACCGAGTGTGACAAATACTGTGTAATATCCAGCTTGCTTTTGAGCGATCACGTTGGAATGCACCCATCTGTCATAAGCATTGGTGTTAGACGAATTTCGCTCGCTGAACATACGTAGTTTAGTGCCATAACGATTTTCTTTGGGTAGGTATTGATCTTCCTCTTCTGCAGATAGATTGAACATGCTTTCTGTGCTTTGAGCAGTTGTCATCATGACTATGGATCTTTCTTTGAGCACCATCTTTTGGAATTTTTCCCATCCCATCTCATTCACGAGATACCGCATTCTATTCCTTGCCATATTTTCTCTATTCCCATTTCTGTCAAAAAGTCTAACTACTGCCATACACGTGGGTAGGAGCTTTTCTTCCGTTGTAAACTCTTCTAGTAGATGACCTATAAAGGAAGCAGCGCCCAAACCACCTCCAAGATAGATCCTAAAGCCTTGTGAGCCATCTTTTGTCATTGGAACAAGGCCTATATCAGCAATTCTAACCAGCCCATGCTTTTCACAGCAGGCGAAGTTGATCTTGAACTTTCTAGGTAGGTTTTGGCACATGGGATTTCGTAGGAAGAAGCGTGCTATAGCCTTAGAATATGGTGTAGAATCAAATTGTTCATCAGGACAGACCCCTGCGAGCGGGCTACACATAACGTTTCTAATGGTGTTACCACAAGCCTCTCGACTCGTCAGGCCAACCTCAACTAATCCTCTCATCACCTCACTAACATCTTCAAGTTGAACCCAATGCAGCTGAATATTTTGTCTTGTAGATACGTGTGCTGACCCGATCGAGAATGCCTCTGACAATGACGCTAGTTTTTCTAGTTGTACTGGGAGAATTTCACCTCCAGGAACCTTAATCCTCACCATACTGTAATCCATTTGGAGACGTGAACCATATGCGCCGTGTTGTAATCGAAATCTGCGGAAATCATCTTCGGACAGTTTCCCCGTCCTGAATAACTTGACTCTCTCAGCAAAAATATTAGTTTCCTCCTCCTTTCCCCAGCGAGGGTTGCGCCGGGGTTTGGGAATATGTTTTTGATGAGAATGACTAGCATCTTTTCTCGTTTTCAATTTATCTTACTTCCACGCAAAAACCATATATTGTTTGTGGAAGTGAAGTGAGAATGAACACAATTGACTGTTATGCGGCAAGAATTGACCTCAAATCTGAATGCAACCTATCTCTGATGTGTAAGATTCGTGCTGAAGCCTCACTTAATTGATTCTCGCCTAGTTCAAACCCGCACAAAGGCTTACAAATCTTTCAAGTTAATACTCTTACACTTATATTTCAAACATATTCTGATATGAGGAAGAGGTTATGCGGAAGCTAAATTTTCCAAAAGAATTAAGGTATATCATAATAGCCGTGGTGATAGTGGCTATTGTTTGGATAGCAATAAGACTAGCCTTTGGCGTGATAAATCCTTTTTATGTTGTAGCTAGCGAAAGCATGGTACCGAGACTGAATGTAGGAGACTTTGTAGTAGTGAGTCACAATATCCCGTTTGACGATTTGAACAAAGATGATATTATAGTCTTTAAAGAGCCAGTACCAGATGGCGAAGAAGCTGACGCTATCGTTCACCGAGTCAACGAGATCTTGACTGATCCTGAAGATAACCCCGTAATCGTTACGAAGGGCGATGCTAATTCGGGATCTATCCCTGGGATAGACTTTCCCATTTACGAATCAAATTACGTAGGAAAGGTAGTTTTGGATATTCCAAAACTAGGTTTGGTCACCAAAGCCATAAGTCCACCAGTTAACTATATCATAATAGCAATAATACTTGTGATCCTTTTCTTTCTGTTTAAGAAAGGCAAAGACAAGGCAAGGTGAATTTCGATAGAATTTTGATGAAATAGATCACAAACCAAGCTCGATTACTATCCAGATAATCATCTGAGCTCAATGATAATAGCGCAGCCGATTCCTTCCCGAAATAAACGACATGATGACAATTCCTCATAGTCCTTGTGTCTATGATGTGTATGCGATTATGACCTTATTGACATATAAGTACCGAACAGGCAGCATATTGAATTGGATGATAGCATCACATGCAGCTGCAGGTGCTTCAAATGTAAAGACACAAACTTGATGAGTTTTTCTCATATGGCTTCAGACGGCTTTGATGATATCCACCATACATGTTTATCATGCGGAATTCATTTCAACCATCTTGATGGTGAGACCTATGTTGATTGCAAACTATGCATGCCACGATAAATATTTATGATCTAAAACCATCCGTGAGCTTTTTATGGTAGATTGAATTACAAGCCCTTTCGGTAGACTCGGGGGAAAACACCCTAACGTTCTTAATTCTTTTTTTGTCATAGATGGTGGAAAGAAACCTGAAACAAATTGGACAAACTTCTTCCAATAGTCAAACACCTATTGAAGTCCTCTTCACAAGCGGTACCGTGATTGAAGAACGACTCTGACTACCGGAAGCAGTAGTGAAGGGCATATGAAATTCAATAAGATTTAATTCAACGAATCTTTCATTCCTAAACTCGTAAGTTTTTCCATCATAGGTGCACTTGATCATGGAGATGGCCTCAATATTTCCAACTTTTTCAATTGATTTGTAATACTCCACAAGTTTTCGAGGCTCATACACTGTTTGTCCTTTCCTTACATAACGCTTTTTCTTCATAAATTTAAACGCAAATATCGTATATCTACGCTTGTAATAGCCAAACATGTTCTGGATCATGATGCACCTTCGAATCTGATCTTGAGGTATATAGAGGGCATCACCTGTTCCTGATTTAGCTTCTATAGACAGCAAAACAGACTTCTTGTTATTCACCGCGACTATATCAGGAAGGCCGGCGCTAGATCCTCCGAGCCTCCTGGCACACCAGTCTCCAATATTGAGACGCTGCACTAAAGAATGCTCGTAACTGTAGCCTCTACTTCTGCGAAAGTTGCTCAATTTGAGTCAATAACCCACTCCTATGTAAAATCGTGCCAAGCATAATCTTGTCAGTATCAAAACGGAAGAAACCAGATTGTCTGTAATATACTTTATCATCATCTTATGTTGGTATATTCTCGAGTTTATACCGATATGTTAGCATTAGAAGGCAATTAGGTTAGAAGCTATAGGCTATACTTGAGTTACCAAGATATTTTTTTCTGTCTATAAGATTCTGAATTTCATCACGAATTTTGAAACTGCACGTCTTGGTAATGGATTTACCCAATATACTCCAAAAGTACTCGATTACTTCGATTCTAGTGGGAAAATTAGTAACATGCACTGATACCAAATGTAGACCGTAGTTAGAATACTCTTTAGGAATCCAATCGTCTCTGGCTGATAGAATCTTGCTTCAAGTTCGTGGATCTCTATCAAGGGTCAGTAAATACTTCCAGCGACATGGTCAGGAATGCTGGAGACGAGGTCAGACGCACGAGTTCATTTAACACTTATAAGTAATCCTGTGGTAACTCGACGACCATTACGGAGTTGGAGTTTAAAGCCATCACTTCTGACGATATGTACAAGATCGAGGAAAACGCGGAAGCAAATTTTGGTGTCCTTAAAATGTATATGATGGAAAATGCGGGGCATGGTCTTGCTGACTTTATTAAATTCAAGATGGACAACATGGATACGATGATGGTAGACAAGAGAATCACTGCAATATGTGGTGGAGGTAACAATGGCGGAGATGCCATGGTTTGTATGAGACATCTTTCCTGCTACCCTGAAGCAAAATATACAGTATTGCTACTGGTTGACCCACATGATCTTCGAACTGAGGAAGCAAGAGCTAATTGGACTATTATCAAGAGGTTAAGATCTGTAGAATCGCTTTGGAGCAATCACATAGACCAAGTCAAAGATAGGATACTTGATTCTGACATACTGATAGATGGCATTCTAGGAACCGGAGTAAGCGGCAGCATTAGAGAACCTCATTCCTCTGCGATAGAATTTATCAATAAATCCGGAGCGTACGTTGTCTCTGTAGATATCCCTTCAGGACTTGATCCTAATACCGGACAAGTCCATGATAAGTGTGTAATAGCAAATGCAACTGTCACGTTTCATAGAATCAAGAAGGGATTAGTGAATAATGAGAGCTATTCGGGTCAGATCCACCTCGAACACATTGGGATTCCAAGAGAGGCTGAAACGGGAATAATAGAGAACGAAACATGACTGAAGGTATATTTCAATTCAGAGTAGGGGATATGGCTAATTTCACTTATGTTATCGCCGATCTCCAGACTCACCTTGCAGCTATTGTAGATCCGTCATGGGATCTCCAAGAGATTTTCCAATTCCTTGCCAAAAAAAAGCTAAAGGCAAGGCACATTATAAATACTCATTCACATTTTGATCATGTATTTGGAAATGATGAAGTCGCAAAAGTGACCGGGGCAACTATCGTTCAGCACTCCAATTCTCCGCTACATAAGGATAAGGCTGTGGTAGAAAACGATGTAATATCGATCGGATCTGTTAATGTTCACGTTCTACACACGCCTGGTCATTCAAAAGATAGCATCTGCCTCATAATCGAGAAGAAGGCAGTATTCACAGGAGACACTCTCTTTGTCAGTGGTGTAGGGAGAATAGATCTTCCAGGAGGGGATCCAAATGAGATGTACCTTAGTCTGTATAGCAAGGTTTCAGCTTTGGATGACCAACTCACCGTTTATCCTGGTCATGATTATGGTTCCTCTCCAGTTTCAACGATCGGAAAAGAAAAACAGTCGAATCTTGCGTTACAGGCAAAATCAGAAAGTGAATTTGTAGCTTTCATGGGCGTTGGTTGAAGCCAATTTGATTTACGATGGGGTAGATTATCCAGACCTCAGGTCTCTCAACCAGGATCAGTCCGCTAAAGTGCCTTTGTCAGCGAGCAATCCTTTGTTTGCTCTAGTAGTATCATACACAAACACTAGTCTTATACCTGGAATTACGGCAGCTGGCCAGAACGAGAATCTAATTAAATATACATCTCCAGCTGACGCAGAATTTTTAAATTATGGTCGCTGCAAATGTTTGGATTCAGTCCCTGTTACTCCAGATGGAATGCCTACGCCCGCGATTATAACAAAGACAGCTTTAGATTTGTCGGATACTCCATTTCTAGTAGTCGACGCTGGGTCGGTAGTTAAACCTGAGGTTCCATATGTCTCATTTGACATGAAACCAGGGAACGACATACGAACAGGAAATGCTGTAGATGAAAGTTACATCAAGAAGGGCTTAGAGTATGGGGAAGCTTTTGGCCGCGAACTTGCCAAACTTAGTAAAATGGTTATTATCGGTGAAAGTATTCCAGGAGGAACTACTACTGCTCTCGGCGTACTAGTCGCACTCGGGATCGATGCCTGGTCTAAGGTAAGCAGTAGTCTTCCGAAGAATCCTCACACGTTAAAGAATATGGTAGTGAAGGAAGGGATGGCTAAAGCAGGTATTCCCTTTGGGTGTTTCAAAAATGATCCTGTGAGAGCAATAGCTGCCGTTGGGGATCCGATGATTCCAGTTGTGACTGGGCTTGCTTGTGGCATAAGTAGTTCAGGAGGTAACGTTATGCTAGCTGGAGGAACGCAGATGACAGCTATTCTTGCTGTAACAAGAGCGATGAATAGATCATTAAGAAATCTTTGCATTGGAACTACATGCTATGTTGCAAATGATGCTTCTTCAGACATTCAGAGCATTACCAATGAGATTTGCTCTGATATTCCGATTTATACTGTAGATCTTCATCTTGAAGATTCCGATCGGCCAGGCCTTAAAGCATTTGCGAACGGTTTCGTGAAAGACGGGGCAGGAGCTGGGGGGGTATCTATTCTTGCAATTCTAAAGAGTAGAGGATTGCTAACAGGTGTTTCGATTTTAAAATCCATCGAAAAAGAATACGATAAGCTTGTGTAAGAGTAACAAATTAAGTGGTTTGATAAGAGAACTCTCACCTCCTTCAAACTTTAATTTAAGGTGGGATCGGGCATTATATATTGAATTCTAGAAGTCTAATATAGGCTATGTCTGGAAAAACCACAAAACGTGACGGTTCATCTGCTCACGTTACAGGAAAAGAGCTCACAGAGATAGAGGAGATAACTGTAATGCTGGATGTTCTTATCGAAGAATTACAACGAAGGGGCGCTATTAATAAAAAAGAGTTCAATAGATTGGTAGCGATGCGTCTGCACGAAATTTCTAAAGCTAGGGCATTCGAAGAATTAGACGAGGAACTGTGAAGGGGTAGTTTATTACAATTATCACCTTTTAGGATTTAGCGTCATGAGATTAGCGCCGGGAGAGGGATTCGAACCCTCGTGACCCCAAGAGATCACAAGCTGACTGGATATTTTGCAATTTCCAGGCTTGCGCCCTACCAGGCTAGGCGACCCCGGCCTGATTTGGGTAACCAAAGTTACCGTTCGACTACGGATTACATACTTTCACCAACTTATGTGTTTATCCTAGGGATGGATTCTGAAACGTGATGAAGCATATCGATTGAAATATCGTCTCTGCCCATTCACCCTGGGTATAGCGTCAAAATATTTGTTTGAGTATGGCGCCCTATATCTAGTGTAACTATTGTTCTGTTGCTGCTAATTTTGTGGTATGCCACGATTTGGGATAGGACCCTGGTTTCATAATTATCCTCTTGATAGTGACAGCAATGCCTTTTACATTGGATTCGATTTCCTCTCTTGTCATAGCGGCTTCTCCGAAGCCTACAATTTCTCCTTTCATAGAATAAATTCCAACAAAGTTCCCTACTTTAAGGGCCTGGGGGATAGATAAAATACCTGGGATTGCGAGCTGGGCACCATGACATAAGGCGTCGATCGCTGTATCTCTGACGACCACAGTGTCAATACCACCCATACAATATTCAATAGGCCTGATCAATCTCCTTAATTTTGTATTATCTCCTTCTTGCCTGTACAATTCTAACGCGTTAGCTAGATCGTGCATTCTAACTAAGCCATCCTTCCTCTCTGACAGATTGCTTACCTGTGTCCGGCGGAGCTCCACTAAGGTGGCTCCTGTCCCAATAATTTCCCCTATATCATATACTATTTTTCTTATGTACGTACCTGACTGAGATAGAATACGCATCAAGATAAGCCGTTCGTATCTTTCTAGTTTTTCGATTTCGAATATCGTTCGAACTCGAGTCGCTCTCTTAACGGAAGATCTTTGGGGTGGCCTTTGATAAATATCTCCAACAAATTGGCTGATCACGGCATCTAGTTTATCATCTTTAATAAGATTGTGCAGCCTTGCCAATGCATAATACTCTTTTGGTCCGAAGAGTAATATGGAAAGGGCCTTCGTGCCCTCGCCCAGTCCAATTGGGAGTAGTCCAGTTGCGCCAGGATCTAAAGTCCCACTATGCCCTGCCTTACTGATTCCGATTATTCTTTTCACCCATGCGACGACTTCATGGCTAGTAGGCCCAGGAGGTTTATCGAGCAAAATCAAGCCATAATCCAGTAATGAGCTAATTGGTCTACTATCTGGATAATATCCATATTTCTCATTAGTAACATCATCATCCAATTTGACCAAGTTATCAAAAGGTGAAGCTATCAATATTTGCTCAAGCTACACAATAAGAGTCCAGATATATAATCGAAGAACCTTTAAGTTACACAAAATTCCCGAACCTTCTAAGAGACCGTTCGTGCTCCCTTATATAGGGATTCTCTTCCTGAACCGTGATTTTAGGTTTGGTCGACTGACTTGCGGTCATTTGTGTGCACGGTGAATGAACATAACTATTTTCTAGATTAAATTATTGATTGATGAGTAGACTTGTCTAGTTTCACTTGACCTAAGAATTTTATACTAGAAAGGCATATCACACACTTGACGTGATGAAGAATCGCCATCGAAGTAGAGGAGAGATTATTGCATCTATCCTTCAGGCAGTTAATGGGAATAGTCTTAGACAAACGGAGATACTTTATCGCACGTATTTATCACATAACCTTCTGAAAGATTACTTGGTCCTTTTGCTAGAAAATGAACTAATTGAATATACCGCAGGACAACGTACATTTAAGACCACTGGGAAGGGGATGAGGTATCTTCAGATGTATTCCCAACTAGGTCAGCTAATAGTGAAGCAAGATAGTAAGTTTACCCTGTCAGACGTTAGCCCTATGTGGGGATAGTTTTACAATTCAGATACTTATAACACGCACAAGTTTAGGGGTGAACCCTTAATCAGCGTGTGGAATTTTCATCCAAATTGTTTGTAGCATGCCATGTATGTCTATGTATAAAGGATAACGATTCATATCTTTTTCTAGTGCTTTCCCTACCCTCAAAATATTTGCCCAATAAAAATAAGGAAGAGTCAGGACATCGGTCCTAGGATTTTACTTGCTGTAATCTTTTGTCCACATCGTCCCAATTCACAACGTTCCACCAAGCCGAAATATAGTCAGGTCTCTTATTTTGATATTTGAGATAATAGGCATGTTCCCAGACATCGCAGCCTAAGAGAGGATTTAACCCTTCAGTTCTTGGGCTAGTTTGATTTGGCATTGCCTTATAGTCTACTTTTTTTGTGGATGGATTATAAACTAGCCATCCCCAACCACTACCTTGAATCAATGCGGTGTCTGAGGAGAGTTTCTCCTTAAATGCTGAAAAACTTCCGAACGAAGAATTTATTGCATCAGCAACGGCACCCCCAGGTTCTCCGCCACCACTCGGTTTCATATTATTCCAAAATATTCTATGATTGTCAAATCCGCCTCCGTTGAAGTTGATTGCACCTTTTTGAGCTGCTGGAACTTTATCCAAATGTGATAAGACTTCTACGATGTCCTTTTCTTGAATTTCAGGAGGACACTTTTCGAGAGCCGCATTTAGTTTGTCTGTATAAGTTTGATGATGTTTTGTATGATGTATCTCCATAGTTCTTGCATCGATATGCGGTTCAAGTGCATCGTAAGCATACGGAACTGGAGGCAATTCATATTTTGTCATACATTTTAAAGTAAATCTTTTACTATTAACTGTTCTGTTAGCATTTCCTAAATGCTCATTCGTGAAAAAATATGAACTGCCGACCGAACTTCACGCCCTTTTTATTACCCAAAACAGTTGCTAGGTAATAAGAGCGAAACTAAATTAGATAATAATAATGAAGTACATATGTATTCTGAATCAAGAAGATTCTAGAACTTTGACGTAGCAATGTGTTTCAACCCATATAAAACATGTTGCGTTGCTTTACTAGCACATTTGGTCCTCCTAAACTCATTGTGCCTCTTCAGATTTACTGGGAAACGTATTTATTAAAATCTATAGCATCTGATGTTTGAATCGCGTTTGCCAATAAATGATGATTTGTTACGTGCCAGGAAGAAGGTATCAGCAACACGGCCTAAGTTTGTAAGGCAAGAGAGTTGGAGATACATCAGGCTTGCCGAAAATTGGAGGAAGCCAAAAGGCGTTGATAACAAGATGAGAAAACAAGTGTCTGGAGTCCCGCCGCTTGTCAAAGTGGGATATAGGGGCCCTAAGAGAGCCAGAGGTCTACATCCTTCTGGGTATAGGGATAGATTGATTCATAATATAAGAGACCTGGAAAAACTAGATCCCAAGATTGATGCTGCAAGAATAGGTCACTCAGTTGGTCGGCGAAAACGAATAGATATTGTGAGTAAGGCCAATGCATTGGGCGTTAAAGTTCTTAATAGGGGTAATGCAGCACAGGCAAGCAATCAGA
The DNA here is from genome assembly GCA_050748485.1 of Nitrososphaeraceae archaeon. Taxonomy (GTDB): domain Archaea; phylum Thermoproteota; class Nitrososphaeria; order Nitrososphaerales; family Nitrososphaeraceae; genus TH5896. Next base: position 38,802 of record JBOGPP010000179.1, read on the forward strand.
AGGATCAGAATAAGGAGCAAGAGTGATGGTAATTAATATACGGAAGAAGCGAGAACTCGTCGCAAGAATATTGGGAGTAGGAGTAAATAGAGTCAGGTTTGAACCAGATAAGCTTGAAGATGTGGCCGACTCCATTACAAGGGAAAATATTAGAGCGCTCATCAAAAATGGGGCGATCTGGACTGCAAGGCGACAGGGAACTTCTAGATATAGAGCTAAGCTGAAACACACGACAAGAAAAAAGCGTGGAATTGGAATAGGATCGAAGAAGGGCAAAAAAACCGCGAGAGTAGGCAAGAAGAAGCTTTACATTACAAAAATCAGAGGCATGCGACATCACTTGAAGGTCCTGAAGGATCGGAATGACATAGATAGGAAAACTTATTGGTTATTGTATAAGAAGGCCAATGGTGGTCAAGTTAGGACGTTGGCGCATTTGCGAGATTTAGTAAAGGCTTCTAAATCTAGATAACTGACAAGAACTTACCTCTAATTGTGATAGATGTTTTCCATCTATCATCAGAGTCAAGCATCTTCATGACCCTGTCTATCTTCAAATGAAGATATTGCTTTAGCGAATCCTTCTTTTGCCTAAATTAATACTCCGGCCGGCAACTAGACGGCTGTTTATGAATTTAGCCCTTTGCTAATCTCATTCGGATGCCAAGAATCGATAAGTGACAAGGTGTGAGAACTATGTTTGACCGCACTCATAACAATAATGAAAGCATGCGGTCGGACGAATGCTGATGTTTATTTATCGTCTTTGCTAACCTTTGATGAATCCCAGTATAAAACCAGCCGCCAGGCTACCCACTAGGGGAATTCCAAAAGCTGCCATAACTGAAGAAATAC
>JBOGPP010000180.1:0-5037 GCA_050748485.1 Nitrososphaeraceae archaeon
TGGAACACTCCTGTACATTCCAGTTTTTACTGCTATTTCCTCTATTGAATCATAAATTGCTGTCGGAACATTAATATGTACAAGGTTTCTAAGCATCTACTTATCTCCCTACTTTAAGTATGGTAGTCGGACTATATAACATTTTGGTACCTTGTCCAATTTACTTTACCTAGTTAAGAGATCAATAATTTGTACTTCAATATCTAAGAACGAGTTAATATCTCCGCCTTTGCATATCTTTCGCCTATAGCAGTTATTTTTACTCTTATTTTGTCCCCTACTTTTCCGCCTTTGACGAATATTACCAATCCTTGAATTTTGGCAATTCCATCACTGCTACCACTCTTGCCTCGATCAGTAATCTCCACATCATACTCATTCCCTAATTCGACAGGCTTTGAAAGCCGCCCGTGACTACCGATACTACTAACACGATGTGTGTTATTACCTTGTTCCTTCATTAGGTTGCTCCAATTTGAAATTCACTGATTCGCACAATAAGCACAGAAGTGAAGGTAAAGCATGGCACGAAGTTCCGGCTCCAAGGCTGGAGTTCAGAAGGACAACACAACCCTTTAAGCTCCGTAAACCGCGATAGGTCTTTCTATGATATCATCATATTTTTCGAAGAATGCGTAATCATATTTCTGATTCATGAATAATAGATGTAATCCTTCTTCCATAAGGTTTTCCACGGTGACACCAACCTCTTCTTTCGAGGTAATAGACAAGTATGATAAAGAATCGGTTACAAGAATTAGGTTTGTGTTCTCATAACTATCCATAATATCGTATAGGATTGATTCTACATGTCCAAAGAATCCCAGATCGTAGTCTTGAATTTTTGAATTGATAAGGCATGCAGCAGTGGCAATGTTGCTACTACTCCCCTCGAAAACTCCAGACGGTTTTCGTTCAACGTCCATCAGTTGTGCCGCCTGATTCTGCTCTTGCATGTACTCATTGTCTTGCACTTGATTTACGTATTCGTTCAGGTAGCCCTGGGATGAATTTCTATATCCTACTATAGGGGAGATGAACTGGTATCCGCCCTGATTGAAATTCTGGTTAAATTCAATCTTTTGGTAGCCGTTCAACTTAATGAACCTCTCAGCTCCTACGACTAACTGACCTTCAGTAAGCCACAGGTCATTTTTTCCAACAATGTCAGTTGTTTTTCTCAAAGTTCTATCATGATTTAACCTAAGAAAAAGAGATCTTACACTCATCATTTTAGTCATTGACATCTACACTTCATAGGTGGCTTCCTGTCAATAAAAGGCTATTCCTGGATTGTTCATATGGCAAAAGCAAGATATGGGTCGGAGTAATGAGGTATCGGATTAAAAACGCTGGAGCTTCCATCTATTAAGTTGGAAATATGATCTCTAGTTATCGATGGTATTCTTCATATTTACAAAAATAAGAATGTCATAATAGAGTACGTGAAAAAAAGTCTCTAATTCGATGTTTTTTACAAGGATGGGAAATTGTTGTACTTGATTCAGGTCTAATTTTGGCTTGATTGGGTAGCTGTTGAAAGGCTAGTGAATGGTCTCTCTCGTATGTGGGAATACTTTCTAAAAGCTATGCTTTGTGCAGATGTCTTGTTTGAAACATACGATCTCGCATTCATTTTCTTGATCGCATGCATCATGTCCAGAATTGGTACAGGTGGTCTTCATAAAGGAAGAGATTGTCTCAATTGTTACTTACGCTCACTTCAAGAGCGTCTCTAACATTCTTTGTAAATTCTAAGGTAGTTTCAGTGGATTGACTTTTGTACCTACCAGAATCTCGAACATATTGAAGGTAGTCTTGCATTTCATTCTTGTACAATAGAACATTATCTGCAACCACTACTACTCTAACACCTAACAGATTGTTCTTCTCTGCGAGATTAAGATACTTCAAATAATCTGACTTGACAGCATCCAAAAACATTAGATCAAACTTCTGTTTTTGAAGTAGTGGGAGCCCTATCAGAGCATCTGTATTAATCACTTCAATCTTGCAGGACAGTTCTGCATCTTCAACATTCTTCCTTGCTATTTTAGTTAGATTCGTATCTTTTTCTAGAGTAGTTAGCTTCCCATTTTCAGGTAACATATTAGCCATCAAAATTGCGGAATATCCATGTAGAGTTCCAACCTCGAGGATTGTTTTAGGTTTATACTTAGAGATGATACCTGTCATAATTTTTCCCTTTACTGGCCCTATAGATGGTAGGGCCTGTTTCTTTGCTATTTGTTCAAGGTTATATAACACTTGAAAAACTTTCGAATTGGATGTCAAGATGTCTATATATATGGCTGTGATGATTATTCAAAGCTTTCTTATTATTCACGGATAATCTACCTTTCATTCGATTCCCTGTTCATTTACGATTTGTAGTTGTCAATTCATTCTTCAATACTCTAAATTGCGACCTAAACTCCTTCAATGTATCGCCATCTGTGATACAGAATTCTACAATTACTAGATTAGAATCCCTCCTGTCATCGCCGGCAAAAAGGAGAAAGTTCATTGATTCATTCATCAATATACTAGCACATCTATCCTTAGGAAAGCCAAATATACCGGAACTTATCGCAGGAAATGAAATGTCTCGAAACTTTCTTTCAGAAGCTAATAAAAGACTTGCTCGAATTGCACTTCTTAGCTTCATGTCTTCATTCCCTTCACCCATTCTTGGTCCTACTGCATGAATAACTGCTTTACAGGGCAATCTACCACAAGTCGTTATTGCCACAGAACCGACTGGAACAAACCCAATTTTATCACTCTCTTTTTGTATTACCTGTCCTCCTTTCCTTAAGAAAGCAGCTGCGACTCCTCCTCCATGTTTAAGATTTGAGTTTGAAGCATTTACCACCACATCAACGGCTCTTGAGGTGATATCTCCTTTAACTAGCCGCATAATTTTGCCATTCCATAGTTCTATTTGTTCTACTAATACTGAACTTTTGTTCAAACTATTTTCATAATATGATTTGATTTCAAATTAAAAGATTTAGACTGTATCAAGCATAACAAATGATCTCACTATCTTTGAGAGTCAGAGTAACTGAACTTCTTATCCTACATTTGGATAGGTGTAAATCCAATTAACTTTAGAATAGACAATGCAGTCTTCAAGTTTTTGATAGCAAAATGGCTCAGAAATTATTACGTGTAATCTATGGATTCAGAAAAGGGTCCTGGAGATGGTGATGAAATCAATCTTGTTGAACTTGGATTTAACAGCGGATGGCAAGAGATTCAGGAGTTTCCTTTAGTTGTTAATGAGAGTGGAGATCCAGGAGGAGGATTTGATCCAACGTCCTTGGAAACCTTTGATGGAAGAGGGAAGTATAACGATCCTGAGTTCTAATGGGTGAGTACAATAGGTCCAACCGCAGTTAACTTCTTCGATTCAGATAAATTTGGAGTGCAGTATCAAATGGCCTTTTTGTAGCTGATGTACGAGGACTGATTTACCATTTTAATTTAAATGATAATAGAAGTGAATTACTTTTAGAAGGACCATTAGCAGACAGAATGGCAGATAGTGGAGAGGATCCTGTGTTAGAAAATGTAACATTTGCAAGGGATTTTGGTGGAATCACTGATCTTGAAGTCGGGCCTTATGATGGATACCTTTATGTTGTTTCAATCGGACAAGGGAAAATATTTCGTGTACTCCCCTCCTCTTCCTAGATTCTCATTCTTTTCAGTTATTTAGATTCCATGAACGCTCCTGTTAACCTGGCCGGCTGACAAATATCAATTTATATAGTGAACGTGAATAAGGAAACTGATGTCTAATTTATGAGGGCGCTTTTCATTGTTATGGTCTGTATCTCGATTAGTATCATATTGGTACTTCCACTTTTGCCGTTTTACCATGAGGGCTTTATGGTGGTATCTTTGTCAGCCTCTGCGACCGTTAACCAATCTGTAACTACAAGTGCGAGCTCATTATTTCCACTAGTGTCAGCTTCGCCGTCACAAGTTCCATTACCACTGCAATCATCACCATCATCATCATTACAGTTTAATATATCAGCAACAGAAACAGAATTCGATGCATTTGGTATAGCAAAGATTTATCCTACGAAAGAAGGTGGTCGAGAATGGTTTATCAATATGAGCGATCCGAAGAGCAGCCCAAACTTTTCTATCACAGATAATGCCAACTTATCTCATCTCTCAGACGATTCATGGAGAATCAATTCAAGTCATGTAAGAATGGTTATCAATACGTCAGATGATCAAACAGAATGGAAGAATACGGAAATTACAGGATTCGTCAGACTGGCTTATCTGAATGATTCTCAACTAGATTCGATTCATGACATTTCAAATTCTTCTTTTTTTTCGAATACTCCCATCAGCCTAGACACGCCTGATGATGAAGAACCCCAAGATCTTGTATTCATCTCAAGAAGTGGTAGGCACAGTTCGGAAATTCCTTGCGAAGGTACTGCATATAATGGCGACCTTCACACTGATGGCTCAGTCGGTTGGAAAAAAGAAATCTGGCACACAGGCGGGTACACAGAGGAACGGGCTAGACATACTGTTACGGAACCCCTTCTGGGCAAGTGGATTGGTTGGAAGGTCGTAGTATACAACATCAAAATCGGCAACGATTCAACAGCCGTAAAATTAGAATCTTATCTAGATGATTCAAATACTGAAAACAACAACTGGGCCAAAGTAACAGAACTAATTGATAGCGGAGGATGGTATGCTAATACCAATAATAGTGAGTTCTTTAGGGCAGGATGTGATAAAGTTAAGGATCACATTATAACCGAGGGAGCTCCATTTATAATCTTTAGAACTGATAACCTTCTCCTGGATTTTAAGAATCTAAGTATTAGAGAAATTCAACCTCCCTTAAATGTTAATCTGACAAATGTCTTAAGCTTATGACAATCGACTTGTGAGTCGCACTGCCAGTTTCACCTTTATGTCTTCAAGTTTAGGACTTGCTAATCTTATAGTCTAGCTATCATTAGCGACTTAATCTTGGAGATCAACTCCTTTATG
>JBOGPP010000181.1:0-17352 GCA_050748485.1 Nitrososphaeraceae archaeon
TATACGCATCGAAAATATTCTGTTCAAAGTTCTCCCACAAAAGATTCTCTTTTGCAAACTGGTAGACGCCTATTCGCTTTTCATAGATTTTTTCCATATTATCTCTGGAATCTCGAAGCTGAGCTATCATATCATCATAGTGTTCAAATGTAAGACAGTAATCGCTAAGGATATTTTTTATTGGAACAAGTGAAGAAGCACATAGGACTACGAGGCCTGCATGGGCGTATTCATATGCCTTGTTAGGACTGATATATTTATGAGACCAATGTTTTCTAAAAGGTACTATTCCAATAGAACTATTTTGCATTTCTTGGTACATTATATGTCGTGGTAGATAGCCTTTATATGCTATCCTAGGATTCGTAGGATTAGTTGAAGAAGGAGTGTTATATGATGGTTCTTCGATTCCTATCATTGTTAAAGTTCCAACATCATCATATCGATTGAATATATCTACAAACCCTTCCATATTGCGATGAGCTATTTTGGCATTATTCTTTGGCTCAATGCCTGCATAAACTGAAGTCAACTCCTTATGAAACTTGGGGGGTTGTATATCCTTTATTTCGTTTTTCATAGGAAAGTTAGGGGTGATGAATACTTTGCTAGTGTTTCCTAATTGTCGGAGTTCTGTTGCAATACTTTCAGAAACTGTTAGTGTAGGGGTTGATGAAACTAGTTGCTTTTCCCATTTTAATCCCAATTTCAAAAATCTATAGTTCAATAAACTTAGTATTGTTTTTTGCATTATCCTTTTAGGTCTAACATTATTCCCACTCGATTGAACTAAGCTTGAGTTGTATGATTCGATTTGTCTTTTTACATATGAGGGCCAGTATTCATGATCGTCGTATATAAAAGGGATATCAATTTCTGACACCATCTTTGCAGAAAAAACATTGTGAGCATGAACTATATCTGGCCTTGCCTCACGTACAATTTTCTTGAGCTGTTTTTTAACACAGTACCAATAATATGGAAAACCACGTCGCGCTCTAGGTGTCCAACTAATTTCATACACTTTTGAAAAAATGCTATTGCTAGTACGTGATGGCAGACCTGCAAAAAATACTTGATAGTTACGATTTAATGCACTAATGGCAGTCTTCTCTATTCTCCAATCTGGCAAAGCATAATCAGATAAATGGAGAATTCTCAATGATAAGTATATATTAAAACTCCTTTTTTTAACATATCGGCAGATTAAGATGATAAACATCGAGTTTCTGATGAACAAAACCCATCGCTTAATTCAGGTCAGCCCGACACGCTCTCTTTTTTCTTTGAATATCATCCTTCATCGATGATAGGCACAATTAATGTAGTGGAATAATCGTAGTGATATGTGTGTGGCTTTCCCAATATCCAATTCTATGAAATGGAGCGACCTGTGTTTGGTTATGGATTATTCTACAATTAATCTATTGACAGTATAATGATACAACTCTTTTATAATATACAGAGGACGTGCTCACATGAGAAAAGTTCTCATTGTTTTGCCATCTCATGATCAGTTAGGGAATACCGGACAAAAAACTGGATTTGGGCTAGAAAAATTCACTGGTCCCTGTTACGAATTTATTGATAACGGATACGACGTGGCGATTGCTTCACCTAAGGGTGGAAAACCCCCAGTCGATCCAAAGAGTCGCCAGAAAGAGAACTAGACTGAATCTACTCAACGTTTTGAGAAGGATAAGGCGGCTCAGGAAATGCTAGAAAATACAATGGTTTTAAGCCAAGTTTCAGCAAATGACTATGATACATTGTTTCTGCCAGATGGTCACTGACCCATGTGGGATCTATCAGCAGATAAAAATATGAAAAAATTGGTTGAAGATTTCTACTCGGATAAGAAAATTATTAGTGCGGTATGCATGGCCCTGCTGGGCTGTTACAGGCAACAGATCAAGATGGAAATTCAACATTAAAGGATAAAAAAATAACGGGATTTACAAATAATCAAGAGTCCATTGTAGGACTAACTAAAGTAGTCCCATTTTCGCTGGAGAACTGTATGAAAGAGTTGAGTGGTAAATTTGAAAAAGGCCAAGATTTCAAACCTTTTGTTGTAAGCGATGGACAATTGATTACTGACCAAAATCCTAAATCTTCATTTCTTGCTGCTGAGAAAGTGATAGAAATTTTAGGAAAAGTATAGGCCATTTTTTAAAGTGCATCATAAATATACATGTCAGATGACACCACTAGAAAAAGAAGACGGCCTGTTGGAATGTCTAACTTGATGACGCCTTGCAATTAAAGGAGAATCCAGAGTTTATTTTCAATTCTTGTCAGGCTAAGACACTCTTATTTTTGAGGATCATCTAGGATATGTGGCTATTAAAATAGTATACTAGCCGAAACTTGCCAAACGCAGGTACTCTAAGTGACCAATCGGCTAGCTTTACTTTATTGACACATTCAAAATCAATGAATCGTAATATTTATAGATAGATTCCAACTCCAGGTACTGAGGCTAACTTATTAACATAATTAATAGTTTAGATACTCCTTTAAGAAATTATTTGTTTTAACATTGCTATATTAGATTCTGTAGAGTTGTGAAAGAATGTTTGAAATACATGTGGTATGCCTTCATAAATGTCTAATTTGATTGGAATGCCGGCTTGATCCAGCGCTTGATACAATGATGCCAAGTAGTCGCCACGAACGTAGATAATGTGGCACTAAGATCTTGATACTATCCTTCCTATAACTTTGTAAGAAATTGATCTCTCTATTCATAGTACTAATATAATCACATATCGTAGCAGAATTGTTCGCTGATGTGCTCTTAAGCTGTTTGCCGAAAAATGGTGGTAAACTTTCCGTGATTCTATCGATCTTTCTATCAACGTATTCAAAGCGATTATTAGTACCAATGAGAAATTCTGTTATTGGTCCTAAATTATTTGACTTACGACTTGATCAATAAGTCCTTCGGGTATATAACTCTGAATACCATTCCTATTTATATGATAGGAATCTGAATAAGAGGGAAATATTACATGACAACCTTAGAGCAAAGGAAAAGCATACTTAATTTATACAATTCTGGTATAACCCCAGATATTATAGCACTTGAAATGGATTTAAGTCAAGAGGACATAACGAACATAATAAAAGAAGCATCGGTAAGTCAAGAATCCGAAACAACAACAAAATCAAATTCAAATAAGCGGCCTACTATGCCATTAATAAGTAGTCTCTACCTGGACACAGTAGTAAATATAGATCTGGCTATCAAACAAGCACAGCGGCGTGTATGGCAAGTCTTAAAAATAAAATCAAATTTTGATATATCTATGGAAGAAACCCAAAATATTCTACAGGGTTTTGCTGGTTCAAAAGGCATATTTGTGATTCTGTATATCGATCTTGTCGAATCTACCAATCTATCAATGATACTTCCAGTCGATAGTCTTACTACAATAATTAGGGCATTTACCCAAGAAATGTCTATGATGATAGCGGCCTATGGAGGATATGTATTAAAATACGTAGGCGATGCTATTTTGGCATTTTTTGTGGTTACAGAATATGATAAAGAGAAGAAACAGGATAATAATGTTTATTTGCCATGTATAAATGCAGTAAATGCAGCTTGCTCGATGATCAGAGTTGTGTGTAACGGCATTAATCCAATATTAAATCAATACGATTATCCTGAATTAAGAGTCAGAATTGGTGTGGATGTTGGAGAAAGTGCAGTGGTACAGTATGGTTGGGATACACATTCTAAAAATGGAAAGGTCGTGATGAAAGATGCTCATCTTGATATGTTAGGGTACACTGTTAATATCGCGACAAAAATGACTTCGATGGCTAAACCGGATCACATTGTGATAGGACAAATGGTCTACGACCTATTAGATGAAAAACTAAAGCGTGAATTCAGATTATTACCTATTAGCACAGAAATGTGGAATTATGTAAGCAATTATACGGGTGGAAAAATCTATGATCTTTATGAAAGCGTAACCTAGGAAAAAGTACTCGTCTTTTTATGCTTTTTGAGTCAATCCTCTATCATATAGTATCAATTAATGAAACAAGCTTGAGATACAAATGTAGTATTCTCAAACTAATGATAGTATGACCAAACGGATCCTCTACCAATAGCTATCCCTACAGAAATTGTAATTGTCAATACTGTTTTGTATGCCCAAAGAGTATTTTTCCAAGTATGGACTGAGCATTTTTTATTCGAGCCTATTAATTAATAGTAAAAAATTATGTTAACTAGTGTAAATTAAGATTAAGGAGCTATTTCAGCAACTATAGCTCATAAGCAAACTCTTATTGTCTTAATTGAATGGATCAGTGACTAGCATAACGCAAACAGCTCTCTGCTTCTGTATTTCACAAATCAATTAAGAAGTAGAATACTGATCGATATGCTACCGCAATGAAATAGAATATATGCTGTACGAACAGCACATATTCTGTCTTGCAAGACGAAGACAAAAACCAGGTCGATACTGTCAAAAGTATTGAACAAGTTACTGAAGGTCTTCATAGATATGTGTTTAAACAATTAAGCCAGCTCGTAACAATAGAAAATGCTGCAATTATTGCTGAGTATATAAAATGTCAGAAAACAGAGATTAATTTGTCTGACAAGTATAGACATACAGTGATCACATGCTTGATTACCTTCATCAAATATTTCAAGGTTAATGGCTACCAGTTTTTATTTTAAGTTATACCATTAAGAAGCTACGTTTCATATGTTGAATGTTTGCCAAATAATTCATTTAACATCTTTTGCTGTTGTATTATTAATGCCAGACACATCGATTCAAATGAAAAGTTCTTTCCCCTACTGTATTTCATAATAGAATCAACTAGAACATGTAAACTAGATATTTATGTGAACCTTCTATTGTTACTAATAATTATATTAGTATGTATTTAATTGAAATATCTAGATATCACATTAAGTATAACTATGTAATAGAAGAAGGACAACAGGCTTTTTTTGAAATTTCGAAACTTGATACATTAGTTGCCTTTAATTTATGACTTTCAAATAATGAAATTGGTTAGGCCGTAATTTAAGGTGTGTAGCCTAACGATGATATTCAATAGTTATTAGGTACTTTAATTGTAGTTCTTTAGGTTAATAAATAGACATGGGAAGAACCATACCCTCATTTCGTATAGCCGGCAATATGGAATATGCAGAATGGAAGAACTTCCAAAGAGCGCTTCCCAAAGCTGATAGAAAGCTGTTCGATGATATGTTTTCCATATCTGTTTTGTACAACTCTGCATGTGTATGCTGTGCTAATCCTATACGAATACAACCTATCATTGTGTCTATATTGTTTCATCATTACAAGGAACTAAGCAAATTCAGAGAAGGATTGACATCAAGACATCGGAACTAATTGTTGGTTCTGTAAGACAACAAAAAGATCTCCCCTACTCACTAACCTGATTGCTGGGAATCAAAGATCAGCATAGCTTTTAGACAGGATATGTAAACCTATTTATCATGTCTATGCGATAGAACTAAGAACTATTAAGTACGACTGGAATTCTTACCTTTAATCTCTAATTATATCATAAATGCAGGTGGCAGTCGTGATATAGCAAACGGTGCAACGTTCAGTTTTAGTTTACCATTAACCCTTTTTGATCAGCTAGTTAGCACTCTTTAACCTTCATCATTGATAATCTTCTCACTAGACGGTTGGTTCCTGGAAAATTCTTTACTCCTTTCATCAGACGAATGCTTGGTGTTTATCCAATCTTGAGTATTCAGCAATTTTATTCCCACAATATGGAAATGTTTTTATTTGGGTTTATGCACTATGCTTAAGTTGATATTCATTCTTTCATATGGTCATTGTAAGCTATTGAAGAACATAATTCTGATGACTTTAGGAGGCTAAATTATGACTAAGCCACCGCTATTAGGTAATAGCAATCTTGAATCCAACTATGGATGTCTTGACGTTGAATCTTTGGAAAAGGATCATATATCATTTACATCAATTCAAAATAAAAGAATTCTCATAATTGATGATAATTCTGATATTGCTTTTACTTTGCGGATAGGATTGGAGAATAATGACGCAAATATGGAGGTCTACAGTTACGACAACCCAATAAACGCTTTGATAGATTTCAAGCCTAATTTTTATGATCTGTTACTTATTGATGTAAACATGCCGTTGATGGATGGCTTCGAATTGTGTGAAAAATTATTGCAGAAGGATATCAATGTCAAAGTGTGCTTTATGACTTCTGGAGAAATTAATATAGATGCTGCAAGAGAGGTGCATCCACTTAAGAGCATAGGTTGCTTCATCAAGAAACCAATTACCATAGATGCATTAGCAAGACGTATTAAAAAGGAATTGGAATAGATTATAAGCATTTCCTTATTGATATTACGAAGCTATTTGCTATTGATCAGTGCTGTCATGAATTTATAATGATATGTCTTTGCCTGCTTCAGCGTAAACAATTTGATCCTTTCTTACAGTATCTGGATTTGTACCTCACTTCTTCGCAAGTTCTAAGGCCAATTGTTGCCCCCACAAGTTGAGCAAACCAGTTTCTCTAAACAGGAAAATAAAAAAAGGATGGAGTCAGTTTCAGTATTTCAGTGAATCTATGTTCTGTTATTTAATCCCCGTTTTCTTCCTAATCGATCGATGGGAATACTTGATCTGCTGCTAATGCTACAGAATTCTCGTCACCTTGAATCTGTGAACCAACGTTCTGACATCCGATGTTTAATGGTAGTTCACCATTTCCACAAGCATTTGCTTGTGATGTTGCCTGGTTGTATTCTCTCTTCTTGCTTGCGAATGCACTGTCTGTTGTTGCAAGTGCTGTTGCTCCGACCAGCATGGCTGTCATTGCTGCTACGATAACCAAATATTTGGTGTTCATATTTGGTATCAAAGCGAAGGTTTTGCTTATTTACATTAAGCAAATTCAGACGCTCTCATAAATCTGATATTTTTTCTATTAGAACGAATGAAGAGCTAACGCAATGCGTAACATTCCTCGTCAGACCATGAATGTCTAAAGGGGGTGATCTTTTTAGAATCTTCATCCCACCATCTAATCATGCCATTGCATTTTCGGCACCGCAATTCTATTCTCAAACCCGTTATCACATGCGTTGGTAAGAAATTGTTCTATCGACAAAGGATTACTTTTGAGATGTTTAAGAGTAACACCCCGTGGCTTTTCAGCATTCACTTTGAAGTGAATTGTATCAATATCAATGCCATATTGCGGTACCTCCCTAATGGAAATTGTTGTCAGCTTCTTGTAAAGAGATACGGCGTTTGGAATAGATGGAGTAACCGCAAGATCATCATAAACTTTGCCAGTAATTAGCTCGAGCAATGATCTTCCTTCCATTAATGAGTTTACGACAGGTGTTGCTGAAAGGGCTAGAACCCTTAAATTCTTGTTTCTATCTCTTCCATACATCACTAGATCTGATAGATTTATTCGCCTCAAACTTGACTCCTCATCCCGTCTTTTTACAAAATGAACCTCATCAAGAATGACAAAATCTATCTTCTGTTTTACCAATTCTAGTATCATGTCTGGTGATTCTGGTTGGCTGAACTTATCATAATTTAGAATCAGATATTGACGCTTCAATTGGCTATACCTAGCATTAAAAGCCTCCTTACCTGTTATTACTGTAACATCTGGATAAATCTCCAGGATATGTTTCCTCCATTGTTGCACAACATCATTAGGACAGACTATTACTGTCAACATTGAATCTGTGACTCTGCTTGCTAAGACCGCGGAAAGAGTTTTTCCAGCTCCAGTACCAGAAAAATTTCCGAAATATCTGACAGCATTTACTTTGTGTGCAACAAATAGTTGCATCATAGTAGGTTGTGAGGGGAAAGAATAGCCTTTGATTATTTTTGCCTTAATACCTTCTAAGGCCAAATAGTCATCCATAAAAATATCGATGATAGAATCATGATATTTGTTACCATTTTTCCCTTCGGTCTTTACTTCAAGTGCTGTTTTTTTGCCGTCAATAAATGCGCGCTTCCATAGATCGTCTACTGAACTTTATACGAAAAATTTCATAGCTTCTTCATCGACATTGATTGACTCAAGGATAGATGAATTTGAAAGGATTTGCTTGACTGTTGGAACTCGATCATATTGAAGGGGATCTTCATCTGCGTTTACAAGGCTAGATACTTCATCCGATGACGCAATCTGAACGTTATCATTTTCTGGGTAAATGGTTCCTAAGAGATCAGGAACTTCTTCGCCATTTGAATACGCATAATCTCTAACAGCATTTAGACCTTCCTCAGTTTTTATGGCGTCCATAAGATTTCTGAAGAACTGCTTATGCCTGTTATTATCATTCAAATTAAGTAATCCTTTAGTGAGTAAAAGTCCATACAGACGCGCCTCTTTCCACTGATAAATTATTCCGCTCTCTATAAGAGAGCGTAAGAGCTCCTTAATCTTTGATAATGACCACCTATTCTCTTCATACCCCAGCCAGTCAGGCATCCCTCTCCATTCAGTCTTATATACTTCATTTGGATTCGTAGGTATCTCATCTGGCTTCTTGCCGAATTTACAATAATCTATCCACTCTTCTTTACTTTTCATATTCAATGTACGCACAAAAGCCCGAGCATTTTCAAACGACTTATAATCTCTAAGCTGGGCAGCGATAGTAAAGGAACCAAGCCAATCACCGTAAGAAATCCATCCTTTATTTTTATAAGTTCGTTCAGGCTTTTGAGGAATATTACTAGGTTTCTTACCAGATTTGCAATACAGATGCCATTCTTTCTGATTCTTCAACTTCAAGGTACGCACAAAAGCCCGAGCATCTTCAAAGGATCGAAATGTTAAATTTTGTGTGGCAATTCTTGCAGTGCCAAGCCAATCTCCCCAACTTTTCCAACCGTCATCTTTATACACTTGGTTAGGAGCAATTGGTATGTCTGGAGGAAAGCCTTTGGATCGTGCATGCTTGAACCAGGCCGATTGACTTTCTAGACCAAGAGAGTGTGCATAGATTCTAGCTTGGGCGAATGATCGATATTCTCTTTTTTGAGGAGCAACGATATCGGTACCGAGCCAATCAGGCCAACTGATCCAGCCTTCATGGCGATATTCTCTGTTTGGAGAGTAAGGCAAATTTTCCGGCTTCCTACCCGATTTGCAATATTGGTTCCATTCGCTTACGCTCTTTAGATATAATCCGTGCACGAATTCCCTTGCTTCCTCAAATGGCAGAAATTTCCTTTTATTATGTGCAATTCTGTTTGTACCAAGCCAATCACCAAATGAGATCCAACCTTGATCTTTGTACTTCTTATCGGGATTAGAAGGAATATTTGTTGGCTTCTTACCAGACTTGCAATATTCTCTCCACTCCGCTATGCTCTTTAATTCTAATGATCTTACATATTTTCGCGCTTGCATAAATGGCAAGAATCTTGTTATATGTTTAAGCAAGCCAATCGCTATGACTAAGTCGACGTGATTCTTATAGATTTAAAAGTATTCTAATTCCGCTCTGCACAATATGGCTAAAAGATTCTTTTAAATAATGACGTTAGTATTCAGGATTTATTGCATGGTCTTAATAAGTATATAGAGAATGCACTTCAATCACAATTTGCGCAAATTCGATGTATTACCGTGGATAAATTTATGAAATTTACTAAAAGATGCAGTATAGATGATGTAGTGTAGACAGGCTATCCATTCTAATTATGATTCTGATTCCAATTTCTAACAACTTTGATACAAACTATTGTTCTACTTTAGTTAGAAGTTTACCCGTGAAGTTTTTCTAAAGCTCTATATTGAATTCTTTTATAAAGGAATTGGCATAGGTCCTTAACGGCGGCTCCCCGTCTATATAACACCTTCTTGCTATTTCTATAAGCTTATTTTTATATACTTCTGGCAGATCAAGATTATACAACCTATTTATCAAGTTGAATATATCGTAAGAAGAGTTTGTTAGATCCTTAATTTTATTTATTTCAAATATGTTCTCCAAGAGAAGAACAGATTCAATTGGAAAATCATAACAAAAGTGGGTCAAGTACTCAATGATCGAAAATGAGAGATATGACTCAGATATGGTACCGCTAATCTTTGAAATTAAGGATAAATAACTCTTCAGCCTTGGATATAGAGATACATTTTGCTTTATGAGATTATTGAGAAAGGTATGAGAAGCTAGATGTTTTACTTTAGTAGATAATGAGTCTATTATACAAGTATTTACCTGTATTATAAATTCTTGATATTCCTCTTTTTTTACCCTATTATCGAAATCGCAATTGCATGCAAAAAGAAGAAGTATTTCCTCTGTAGCTTCATTCAGTAGGGAGAACAACATTGTCCTGAATTCCTCATGTAGTAAACCATTATACATCATTATTTGGATTGTATGGATAATCGTTATAGAGCAGTGATTTTTGTCCTCCTTATAGTATGAAAATACACTGTTGATAAATTGTAACTGCAACGGAATTTCTATATTCTTAAGGAAAAAGTAACTCATAATTGGTAAAAGACAATATCTTGTGAACCAATTCTCATGTAAGTACTTATTCACTATTCGAACACAGGCACTAGCATCATTTTCATATATCAAATACAGTTTTGATGCAACTTCAAGTTTGACAAACAAATTTTTATCTTCAGCTAACTTTTCTAGTAATTTGAGTTGATTGCCAGTGCACCTGTGATCTAATAATAACGATAGGCAGACTACCGTACTAACCTTAGTATCTATTCCAGCAAGTTGTATTGGTTCGTAATTCTTTTTGTCCAGAATTTCATTATGGTTATTGTTTTCATCTTCATTATTGTCACAGTATTTTAAAACTATACTCTCAATTGTGTGAAGTATGTTTTCATTTATTTGACTATTCTTCAAGAATATTTCTATATTTCTTAGAAGTTTATATTTATCAGAACGGTCTGTTATTTGTTCTTCAATTTTGATACATTCTGTCATCTTTGAAAGCTGAGTTGTCTGATCATCATCTTCCTCTAGCTTGATCTCATTATCGATTAGTGGTGAGTAATAGTACTTCAAGATATTGGAATTTTGTAATTCATTTAATTGGATCCTCAATTCAGCACGTGCGCTTCTATTCTCAATGTATCTTCCTTCCTTTAAATCTGAATAATAAATAATTACACCAGAAACCTCAGTACTATTTTTAATTTCTTCCTTTATTACTTCCTTAATTATCAAAAAGTCTTCAATGTCCATTTCATATTCATATTGCCAGTCTTGGTCAAGGCGGGTTTTGATAATTATTATATAAGGTTTATCAATTTCCCTCTGCTGACTTTTTATCTTGTCCTTAAGAGTTCGTCTTAATTGATCCTGAAAAGCCGCCATTGATTTCGAAGAAGCTATTTCGCCCGGAATTGTATAGACCGGATTTTGTGAGAAAAAATCTACACTCGCTATTTCTACACATTCATTTCCGTTAAGGTTAGTTATAATAATATAAGGAAATGGACATGAATTAAGTATGTCCAGATTAACTAACTCTGACCATCTTATGTATTGTTTATTGGTATATCCAGATTCAGATCCTTCAAAGAATGTGACGAAGTCATTAACGCTTAACTTCCTAAAATTACTGAAGTTTAACGCACAACTTAAACCAATTAGTTGTTCCAGGTGTAGAACTGATAAATAATTTTCTAATAATTTTATTGATCTTTCTACGTCAATTATTGGTATGTTTTCTCCATGAATTACTTTTTTCGGTAGTCTATTTGTGTCAATATCTAATCTAATATAGTAATTGGTTCTGTTTATCGATAAGAGTAGAAACTCGCATAGATTTCTAAAGACGTCTTTGATATGAACTACTGGTTGTCGGTCGTGAAGAGTTTTTAGTTCTAAAATGATTTGTTTACTATTAATATGAATCTTAAAATCTGGCTTTTTACCACGAGTCGGATATTGATAGGTTACATTGTTTAATCCAATACTGTCGACCAATGACAGGTACGTCTGTAATTCATTAAGTACTGCAAATGAATCGGATGACCTGCTCGAAGTCAATCGCGATATTAATGCGTTTTTTTCTCTGACTGGCCAATTATCTATATCAAGAATCTTCAATGCAAATTCTATCTGTTTGAGGTATGCTATGGATCTTTCGCTATTATTTTGGCTGTTTAGCAAAATTGGATTTTTTTCATTGAGATTACTATTATGGCTTACACCGCTAAAAATTTGATATAGATTTGGAAAGGCTTTAAGGTTCGCTAGATCAGTGGGGGTGACTAAATCCTTGCATACACTATATAGTACCACTGCTATATACAGAAGTGAAATGCAATATTTAGGTTTAAAACGTTAAATTGGAAACACAATATCATATCTTTCTATAATATTGTTATACTAAACATAATATGTGGCTTGACAAATATACATGGTATGACAAAGGGAATAATGGCTGATTTACAACGAATAAGGGCAATGCCTGCTATCCCGCCAACCATAAATTTGTCATACGATATAGGTGACGCGAATTCCTTACGACAAGTATTCATCGGAATTGAAAATATAGTGAAACGAATCCTAGAGAGTGAGTTAGACGATCTAGAACACGAATTCAAAAGATCTCTTCATTTCTTTAGACCTGAATTTGAAAAACTCAATAAAATACTGATAATGCGGGAAAAAGAATCACAGCTAAAGGGTAATAATATTGATGTTGTTCAGAATATAGCTGTAATAGAATCCCAAATATTCCAACTGTTGAAGGAACATATTCAAGCAAAAAATCTCAATGAGGATATTTCTCGTAATATATTAGAAATAGTAAATAATCTTAGTGATTATGAAAATATCCTTCTTGGTATTATTATTAGAAGATCAAATAAGCTGCCTAAAGCTATACGAGAAATTGATGTAGAGGATCTAATCACAAATATTGTTGGAGCATATCAAGCATTCTATTGCATTTTATACATGATTGGACATCAAGAAAATTACGATAGCGAAAGATTATCCAAACTAATCACCCTTGGTACAACTTTTTCTAAGGAAATGGATTCGTATGCTGACACTTTGGATATCTTAACTGATCCAGACGAAGTTCAAGCAATAAAAAATTCAAAAGAATATTACAATGCCAAGCCCGAAGATTAGTCTGAAAAGATGGAAGATGATTTTCAAATCGACGACACAAGTCCAGAATATCTCCGATCCCGAAAAAACTTTACGTTACCAATCGATGTTGAAGAGGATCTTCTAAACAAGTTAGAAATTCTGAAAAAGAACCCTGATTCTATAGTCAAGGAGTTAAAAGGCAAGTATCATGGGATTTACAAGGTCTATATAGGGAAAAATAGAAGGACGCATAGGCTTCTGTGCATGATTAACTGGAATAAGAGAAAAGTAAGGCTGTTAATCATAAAACCGCGTAATTTTGCCTATAGTGAATCTGTCTAGTCAAATGATATGTTACTTTCTATTAAGCTGAACTGTCTAGATAAATTCAACTCTCTATCGAAGCCCTTTTTCATTTATAGCTACTCGGAAATGCAAAAACCTAGAATTAACTCATTTCAGAACAGTCATCATCATACCACGAGAGTCTGAGAGGTATGACTTTATTAGTTTCTTCATTCCACCACTTAATCGTACCATTACAAATGCGGCATTGCAACTCTATTTTCGAACCTATTATGACAAATTCTACTGAATGAGGCATTCGTCGATCACAACTACATTCGTTAGTCGGTGGCGGCATATACTAACTCTGCATAATAGCGAGAATAGTTAATACCTGATTTGATCCTCCTGACTATTAGAAAAGTATTGATACAAGTACTTGTCAGGTTTGGTATGATAGCTATCAAATCTTTTGTTATATGCCTTCTGTACGTAGTTCTAACTATTCCCATCATATTTAGAACCCTCCTGATTTCTTATAGAATATATCTATGATTAGAGCTATGGCATTATAGATCCTAACTCAGAAAAACAAATACAGCCAAGTAACATCTTGGGATGTTAGTAGACGATACTTATCTAAAGATAAGCGCTCCTATTATTCTAGTACCTTAATTTTACTTTCATCCGTTATCTCTTCAGTTAATGCTGACAACAATCGTAATTGGAGATTAGATGCTCATGGTAGAAGTATTGATATCGATATTTGTATTAGGTGCACATCTAATATCCCTGGACCTCCAGGTCCTCCAGGTGAGAAGGGTGACAAAGGAGATCCAGGAGAGCAAGGTATCCCTGGAGAAAAAGGTGAGAAGGGTGACTAGCAACAAGCAGGGAAACCAAGGCTCTCCTGATATAGCGCATCTGCCAATACATAACTTTATTTTAATTTTTGATTGGCTGAAGGAAATGCTATGAAATAAAATTACAGCCATAATATATAGTGGTGATATGTAAAATGAATGGTGGGGAGATTTGAGGGCATTAGTAGTAGATGATGATCCCGATATTACTTTATTGTACAAAGAGGCTTTGGAAAGAGAAGGGAAATTTAATGTAGATACTTATAATGACCCGAACCAAGCATTATCAAATTTCAAACCACACTATTACGATATTTTATTAATAGATGTAAGAATGCCAGAGATGGACGGTTTTGATCTTTACAAAGAACTAAAAAAGTTAGACCCTGTCATTAAAGTCTGCTTTATTACAGGGTTTGAGGTAAACTATAGAGCATTGCAGGAAATATTTCCTGAGATGCGTCAAGAATGCTATATTTCGAAGCCAACTACAATGAAAGAATTAAAGGAACATGTAGATAATTTATTGCAGGAAGACACATAAAATGAGATTCTCTATAAGTAATTAATTGACAACTTTAGAGTCGAACTTCATCGATATACATGAGAATCACTTTAAGAAATCTTTATTTTTATTTAAAGGATTCAATATCCTTAATCTATCTTTTCTAGTTCTGCGTACAGTTCCAAGAATTTACTTCCTTTAGAAGTTATATTGTAGGCAGTATACTGATAATGACATTTTTACATATGTAAATCATGATCCCTTATTTCCTAGTGATCCACAGCAAAACCGCTAATCCGACAGATTGTGCTGAATTTATCGCAAATAGATATGGAGCTGCAGCATCAATAATAATCTTTATCGCTGGTCCTGCGAGATAAAGCTGTGACCAAAATACTACAATTACTATATTCTGTATAATGAATAATGCTGCTACAATCACCAAGCCATAGGTAAAATATGATTTTATAAGCCGAATATTTTGTAGATAAGTAAACATGATTCCACCTAGCAATCCAATATTAAGCAAAGCAGCAACAGCTGCTGCAATCATAAAATCCATAATGCTGATCTATACATATTTACTTCCAAAATAATGCCTAATTTACTTTTTCCCAAATTTCACCAGTATCTCCGTAAATGATTGATAGTTCTTTTCCATAAGCGGCGATAGGAAATATGTTGCACCGTATGTACTCTTATTATCTGTTATTACTAAACCATTCTGCGAAAGCATGTCAAGGTGATGTACAATAGTCTTATAATCTAGCTTCAGCTCTTGTGCTATCTGATTAGCATTAGAAGGATGAGAATTTATTAATTCAATAATTCTTGCTCTATTGATTCCTCCTCTAGTACTGGCAATAAGATACCATAGTAACCGTTTAAACTGCGGGTCAAAATAAGAAGCTCCTCCTCCTCTAACCTTATTGGAATCATTACCGTTGCCTGCAGTCAAATTAACTGTTCACATTTCGCTCCTAATTCTCTTTCTTATTTCTTGCTTCTTAGGGCTGGTTTCAAGATAGATACAAATACTATCTGTAAATGAAAAAAAGGATCTAGTAATGGAATAGGAAGCTATAGGAACTGTAAGAGGGAACAACTATTCTTGAATCAATAAAAAATAAACTCCAACAGATTTAAACTTGTTCTCATGAATCAACACGACTTGTCGGTTCTCAGCACATTCCAATCTGGTGAGTCGATTTGGGTCTAATTTGGGAGTAATCAGGGTCTAATTTGGGAATTTCCTTTTGTATAGTATTCTGACTGATGGTTGTAATGTCAGTTGAAAAAAATGAAGACAGAACAAGAGGAGAAAAGAAAACATCACAGAAGAAGTCAGGATTGATAGTGACAACAGCAAGTTTAGTTGCTACAATATTTGTAATGTCGATAGGAATAGCTGCTCCTTCATCCATAATACAACAACCACAGCAATTCGCATATGCACATCCAGATTCGTTTGATCCTGGTGCTCAAATATTCAGGATTTCGACACAACAGGATGAGGACGACGACCAAAGCGAAGACAATAGCGGTCTACAAGAAGAAGAAGATTTATCAGAATCGGAACAATCTGGTACTACAGATAATTCTCCTACCAACCAACAATCACCAACTGCAAGTAACGCTACTGTAACTCCAACCAGTGGCTATGATATACACGTGACAGTAAATCGTCATGACAGCATGAACATAGATGCGCCGATGGATCATTACTGCAAACTTAGCGATAAGATCGTTGCAGTTTGTCAGCTGTACTTTAACGACCCAGAAAGTGGCGGCACGCCTATACTTTCACAGATCGAATACATCATCAGTAAAGACCAATATTTACAATTGCCCCCAAGAGAAAGAGCTAGCTGGCACAATCATGCAGTAGAACTAACTCCTGAAAGAGGAATGCCAAGTTGTGTATCGTTACCCCCAGGTCTTACATGCGAGCAGCTTGTCAGTACGCTTGTAACCACATACGGCAAAGTGATTACTATATGGGATCCAGCAGACGAAACACCTAACTATCCTCCATATGTATTTGCAGTGGACAGCCCATTTGCGCTAGGTCAGGACCTTAATAACAACCTTGCAAAAGGCTGGCCAACAGGCTGTGGAAACAATTCATCTGCGAATATAGCTTGCAATTAAGGCACAAAAACAACCAACCCTTTTTTCTTTCGTAGGACATATGCACTATCCATCCTAAAATGACAGAAATTCTGATCCCTGATGTAACAACTTAGTGATCTTAATTCTATTCTTCTTTCTGTTTTGTTAATTGTTAACAGTATATGTTGTCACTTGATATAGATCGGTAACTATCTATTGTATTTATTATGTAACAACTAGCGAGTTTACCTAGTATGACTTGTCATCATCATCGTAGTTCTTGTCATTGCTAGACATCTAAACTTTCAGAATAGCCAAAATAAAAAAGGGATGGAGTCAGTTTCAGTATTTCAGCGAATGCTACTTACTTCACTATAGCACCGATCTCTGGGAATGTTTGATCTGCTGCTAATGCTACTCCGTTCTCGTCACCTTGAATCTGT
>JBOGPP010000182.1:0-5085 GCA_050748485.1 Nitrososphaeraceae archaeon
TACTCTTGTACTATTAAAGGGGTTTCAATTGAGTATCATAGCGTAGTTCTTTATCTTGCTTGTCCTTTCAATGAATCACGGGAAAACTTCTATATAGAAGACCTTATCCCATGAATTTCAAATAGACTAATCATAAATGAGTCCTTCGCTTAGATAATGCGTACCAAGTCTTGCCTGTAGTGCCCTTAGAAGAAATTTCAATGGATGAGTTAAGTCGCAATTTGAATTAATACTGTTAGAGTAATGCAGGCCGTAGTACCTCTAATGAGAAAATAGAGAAGGAAGCGACTTATTCATTAATGACGATCGTGCTGTTTGCAGAGACTGTTGGGTTAACCAGAATTTCGGACCGATAAATCAGCTAGAAGGTAGGTAGGCGCCGACTCAAGTCAACTCCTCTCATATACTGGATGATGTGACAACAAATGAACATAAAGCTACTCTTATTAGGAGTACAAACAGCAATGTCATATATCTTTTACAATACTATCATTTTGCATATTCGGGTAGACCATGGTCGATCTCTGAAATTGCAAGTATAACGGCAGACTCGATTATTCTTCTGAACCAGGTCCATTAGCGGATGGGCTGTCCTCCTCCTCTTCTCCTCCCCCAGCATCGTCTTCTGGTTGCGAGGGTGGGATTTCCTCTAATAAAGGAGGTAGAGTGGTAGGCAGTATAGTCCTTAAATCTAGATCAGCTCTGACGTCATTAGTGTATTTTTCAGACTTGTCAGCATTGGTAAGTGTAACTATAGCTGATATGTTTTGTATGACATTATCTGTTAGAGTAGTTGCTAGCTGTGTTATTCCCTTTGTATCATTTAAAACAAATCCGTTTGGAAATGATGATAACTTTATTAGGGAACCAGTTTGACGATCATAAATACCCATAATAGCATTAACTCGCTGCCCCAGGAGTGATTCATCTTTTAATTCGTAATTCACTACAACTCTTACCTGATTGCCTTCCGCAGTAGTGAGAGGAAGAGCCACAGCATGATCTACGGAAATAGTACCACGTTGCTGAGCAAGTAATTCTACCCCTGATATTGTCACGAGAAAGAAAACGATTGTCAAACTGATTACGACCACGAATTTAGTATCAATCATATCAAAAATGATCTTGTTCATATTCTATATTGGATAGGTGCATGGTACTATATGATGTTTTTAACAAACGATCCAATCTATCAGTTATCACTTTTTGACAATGTGCTTTATTGACCCCTTCGGTGGCTCAATGGATAGAGACGCTTTTACCAAGAGCTTAACGTCAAGCTGATGCTATACTCAAGAGCACTGAATATCTCAGAGAAATTTCGGGGGGGGCAATCTCAGACAAGACAATAATCATATCGTGGATTACTTTATGAGACTCAAGAATTACCTGACAGATAAGTATCTATTTTTGATCTCCTTAACCAATTGCAAGAATCCAAACAAGGTGGTATAATATCACCCCAACTTAGGAGACAGAACAGAACAATGGAATTATCATGAAGACGGGAAGAAGATGACGGGATCGGATCATCGGTAAGGAGGTTATGTGTGTTAGTGTGTGCATAAGCGTTATTAACAACTCCTTAATTCCAAATAATACTATTAATAATTGACAATATCTTGATTTAAGAAATAGATAGTTGCGCCCCTAATTATGATCGTCTACCGAACCTGATCTATTTTTTTGCGATTTATCAATCTAAGATAGATTCACATCGATAATTAACGTTGCAATTATCAAAATAGGTTCTGAATAAGCTACAAACATATTAATGAATCCTGGTAATCCTGGTAGAGGTTTAGATAGGATACTTTTGGATATTAGAGCATGGTCATATTTTTCGTATGACAAAGAAATGATGAAAGAGTATCGAGTGTATTTCTATGTTGTATTAGTTATAGGTATTTTAGCAATCTACCTCGCAAACTCACCAGTGCTTCGGGCGACTGCTCAGAATGACACAATAAAAGTATCATATCCCAACGCTACAATGAATGATACGTTTGGAATCGCAGAGATCTATCCTACCAAGGAAAATGGCAGGGAATGGTACCTAGATATGAATAATCCACTCAACGATAGTCACTTCTCGATTACTTTTGATCCAAATATAACAAGACAGATTGACGGCTCTTGGCGTATTTCTGAAACAAATTCCAGTTACTCAAATCCTCAAATTAGAATGAATGTAGATACTCCAGGTGGATCGGAGCCATGGAGAGATGTAGAAATGACCGGATATATTAAAATCATACCCACTAATATATCTCGTTCAATCCCTAACAATACAACTAATAGTACTCAGGGCAAGTCAAGTCTAATTTCTGAATCATCAACCCACGAAAGTGAAATTGAAGATATAGCTTGGTACGCTCGTGGGGGAAAGCGTAACGATGTGGAACCCTGCGAAGGCACAGGATATTTCGGTGGGCTCCACCCTGATGGCACGGTCAGTTGGAAGAAATCTATATGGTGGACTGGAGGTTATACTGAGGAGCGACTTAAGCAGATGGTCTTCGGTGGGGAAATGACTGGAAAATGGATAGGTTGGAAGGTTGTCATGTATAACAATGAAGTTAATAATACCACTGCGGTAAAAATGGAATCATACCTTGATATCAACAATGATGGAAACTGGTTAAAGGTTACTGATCTTATAGATAATGGTGGATGGTATGCTCGTACTTCTGACACAGAGTTTTATGGTGCAGGTTGTAATAAACCTAAAGATTACATAGTAACTAATTCAGGACCTATAGCTACGTTTAGGGCTGATAATATGGTATTAGATTTTAGAGATCTTAGTATAAGAGAAATTGAGCCTTCATCTAACTTTAATCGTACTAGTGTAATGGAGCTAGCGTAAGACAAGGTATGTGATCTATAGGTAATCGCATAGTATGCTTTCCTCCCCCTTGGCAATATATAGTATAGATTTTATTCTTAGTACCATCCAAAGTCCTTATGCATACATATGTTAAAAATAGGAATTCTGAATTGTGTGCTCTTTGTGGATATATTACTAGATCGATTTGTGCTAACTGCAGAAAATGTTCGGTATGTACAAAAGATTCCAACCTAAATATCAGCAGAGATTCTTATCAAGTTCCCTATTTCATGGAATAAAATTATTCTTTTGTCGTCGATATGAATCATATATTATACTATTATAAATAAAAACTAGCAAGGTCAATTCTATACTTCATCAACGTAATAGCCTACAATGCAAATAGACCAGAGAGGCGAATCATGGTCTACATCAACTATATAGAGGATCTTTATAGATAATAGATACACATGGATAACTAAGTCTTTGACTACTGAGGAGTTAGCAAAGGATGAGATTTCAAACTTAAGAAATAATATCGGTAGAACAATCGAATCTGAGAGATTTCCCATAACTATGGACGAATTCTGGTTCTCGATCGGTCCAAATGTAATCGTAGGACCATTTGATTTTGTGTGTGTGGACAACATTTACAGTACTCGAACAATTGGCATTATAAAGGAACTACGAACTGTATCTAATATTCATAGCATCGAACAGAAGACCAATGGGGGCATGTCCACCATGCCTGGCCAGTATGATCCAGATAACGCAACGATTGATAATAGAGATTGTCGAGATCAAGGAACTAGGATTGCTAAGGTGGCGGTAATGGTTAATGTTCAGAATAAAAATGATGGACAAGAAGGCAAGAGCAGCAACAGCATAATTGTAAGAATGCCAGTGGGAATTGATTCATCGGTAAAATTTGCAAATAGCGATGAAATTCTTTTAGCCTTGGGGATCCCAAAAATGGAAGACCCAGTTATGGCTGGAGTAATAGAAATGACCAATGGGAATAAAATAGCGATACCAATGGCCATGTCTTATCTAGCCGGGCCGGATGCTGCGCATATCAATGCATCAGGAATCTCAGGGAACTTGAAAACGTCCTATTTGCTCTTTCTATTGCATTCCTTGTACCAAAAATTGATCAAGAAGAACGAAGTTGCTATCATAGTCTTTAATACGCGTGAAGACGATCTTTTGTATATAGATGAGGCACAGGGAACAGTTACGGATAGAGACAGTGAGTTGTACAAACTCTTACAAATATCTCCTGAGCCGTTCAGCAAAGTTACATATTTTCTTCCCAGAGGTATAGATGGAAATCCCATATCAGTTCACATCCCTTCAAACTATCAGACATACTCCTACGAATTGAATGATATATATGATAGACTTGATCTTTTACTTTCCTCTGAAACCTACGATCCACGATACAATCTATCTGCAATAATTAATTATATTTATGAATCGTGGCCTCTAAAAGATAAGGATGGTAAAACAGTAACAACTTGGTCAGATCTACTCAAGTACAAGGACTATCCTGCGGAGATAATAACTCACAAATCTACATATCTGCATTTCTCTGGGTTACTACAGAAATATAAGAGATCTTCAATGTTTACTGATAAAAGAGAGACTAGCACTTACATAGGAAATGAAATAGGAAGAATAAAAGCTGGGGACGTATTCGTCATTGATATTGCCATGATTCCCACTGTTGATGAGCAATCATTAGTTATTGGCGATGTCATGAAAAATATCGATGAGTTATACTCCTCTCGCTCCAATTTTGAAGATGTCCGTCATGTCTACGACGCTGACGGTCAGATAACAAGTAGTGTAGAACAGAGTCGGAGGCCAAAGTACCTTTTGATATTTATAGACGAGATAAATCGATTCCTTCCGCAGGCTTATCCTATGGGCAGACGGACCTCCGTAGCAGAACAGATTACAAAAACATTGATAGCAGGTAAATCGAGGGATACCATCCTTCTTTCAGCTCAGCAATTTAAGAGCGCAGTTGATCCTATTTTACATGACAATACAGGAATCCACATGATTGCGAAACTAGGAATGTCTGAATTATCAAAAAGTCCTTATGCAATGTTAGATGACACAACCAAACATAATATTGTTCATATGGACAAGGGCGAGATAGTAATGATTCAACCTGCGATACGACATCCCGTGAAGGTCATATTTCCAAGACCTCCTTTCAAAAGACTGAGTAGATAGATGGATTTAAG
>JBOGPP010000183.1:0-11694 GCA_050748485.1 Nitrososphaeraceae archaeon
CGTTGCATTGTTTCTAATAAATGTTAAATATACTTACTTCCTAAGATGACTGAGGATGCGTCATAGTATTCTTGTTATTGTGATAGCTGCTATAATTGTGTCATCAGGGGTTTTGATAATTGTCTATGGGCTTAATTTATTTTCTGAGGAATATAGTCTTGAAATGGATCCTCTCAAGGATGAGCAAAACCTCTTCAGTACTGCAAGGGTCGCGCTATCTAACACAGGTAAGCTTCCACTTACCAACGTAATAATAAACTATGGTGGACAGAGGACCGAGTCGCTGGAATCAATTTCACCAGGACAGAAATTGCTGTTATCGCCGCCTCAAAATGTTCCACTTGACTTCGTTACTGTCACCACTAGTGAGGGTCTGAACATAACGAAGATGTATAGAACACCCATCAAGCTACCAGGAATGATGGGATCGTAGTAACGATCAAAGTGTAATATCAGCTACACTCCTCTGGCAAACCAGTCATAGCCGCCAGTCCTGGATTAGTTATATCTGCATCCAACTTATAAATCGAAATACAACTGGACGGATCATGTCAAGTGTAATACACACTCTTCAAGGTTGAAATCAGGATAGATGTACGTAAATGAAAGGTAACCAGCAAGATAAGACTTTCCCGTATGGCAAATTCCTATTTGACTTTGATACGTCTACATCATCTCGCTATTCACTGGC
The DNA here is from genome assembly GCA_050748485.1 of Nitrososphaeraceae archaeon. Lineage (GTDB taxonomy): Archaea > Thermoproteota > Nitrososphaeria > Nitrososphaerales > Nitrososphaeraceae > TH5896. The sequence goes on from JBOGPP010000183.1 coordinate 692, forward strand.
TTGAGCGACAGGAAACATTTACATAAAAAAAGTACCGCTTATCACTTTACAAAAATTCAACGAAAATCTAACACACACTTAATTATTCATTTTTGTTGTTACTGGATATGTTTACCGGCATTATTGAAGGGTTGGGTAAGGTTAGCTCTATCTCAAGATTGAACAAAGGGTTGGGACAGTTTGCAGACATGAGGTTAAAATTGAAAATTCCTTTAAAATTACTGAAAGGGCTTAAGTTGGGCGATAGTATGAATCTCAATGGAACCTGTCTGACAGTTATGAAAATAAAAAACCATTTGGTAGAATTCGAAATGGTACGAGAGACCACTAAGAAGTCGTGCATAGGACAGGTGAAAAAGGGTGACTTGGTTAATATTGAAAGAAGCCTACGGTTAGGCGACAGACTAGGGGGCCACATCGTTTTAGGGCATACCGATGGAATTGGAATTATTGATCTAGTCAAAACAAAAGATGGGGAGACAAAAATGTGGATAACGTCCGAAGACCACTCACTCATGCCCTATATCGCCCAGAAGGGTTCTATAGCAATAGATGGGATAAGCCTCACCTTAACCGATGTGGATGGGAAAAAAAATAGATTTTCTGTGTCGCTTATTCCCTTTACAATGCGAAATACTACACTAGGATTGAAAAGGCGGGGAGACCTAGTAAACTTAGAGATTGATGTTCTAAGCCGCTACGTAATTAATTACCAAAGTATTGGTAATAACTAAAGAATTAGTAAGATATATAAAAAATCGATGCGAGAAGTATTCGATTGTATTCGCTCGAAGATGCGATAGTCGCATTCTCAGCCGGGAAATTTGTTCTTGTTCATGACGGTGAGGGGAGAGAGAATGAAGTCGATATGGTGATCGCAGCAGAGTTCGTCACTCCTGAACACGTTGGCATTATGCGCAGACATGCAGGTGGATTGATTTGTACTGCAATCACTAGCGAAGTGGCATTAAAACTGGGGTTAATGTATATGCACGACATCTTAGAGCATATGTCTACAACGGCTCCAATGCTTTCGAAAATTGCGTCCAGTAAAGCGCCATATGGTGATCGGCCTGCTTTTTCTATCTCTGTGAACCACCGGGACACTTATACGGGTATTACTGACTATGACAGGGCATTAACGATAAACAAAATTGCAGATGTATGTAAAAATATTAATTCTGATGGCCCGGAAAGGTTCTCCAATGCTTTCAGGGCTCCAGGCCATGTTCCAATCCTAATTGCATCGAAGGGACTACTTGATGATAGAATAGGTCATACAGAACTGTGTGTGTATTTGGCTCAAGTCTCTGGACTTATTCATTCAGTTGTAATGTGCGAGATGCTTGACTTAAATACACATCATGCATTGACCATTGACGAGGCCAAAAAATATGCCAAGGAAAATAGCATCCTTATACTTGAAGGCAGTCAACTAACAAATTATGCTAAGGCGGTTTAACGAATTTTTTTGGACAAAATCAGGATAGCTATTGTAGTGTCAGAATTCAATAAAGAAATCACTTATAAAATGCTTGATCTGGCGAAAGAAAACGCGTACCAGCAAAACGGAGTCACATTGACGTATGTGTGTTATGTCTCTGGTTGTTACGATATGCCTCTTATCATTAACGAGTTATTAAAGCGAAGGGATGTTGATGTAGTAATCACACTCGGGGCCATTATCAAAGGCGAAACAAGGCACGACGAGCTAATTGCCAATAGCGTAGCTAAGAGCTTCATTGACCTATCATTAAAGTATTGTAAACCAGTCATACTGGGCATCAGTGGACCAGATATTACTCTCCAACAGGCAAGAGACCGAGTTGAAATTATTTCTTCAAGAACTGTACTCGCAGCAATTAACATGACGCGACGACTAAAAAAATTAAAGACGCACGGTTCTGCTTCGAGTAAGTCCACAGAAGTGATAATGTAGTTGGGTATGCATTTAACTATAATCAAGATAGATAGGTATGGTCCATGGACTCTAACTCTAGGCAGCGATCGAGAATCAGTACTCCAAATGCTTCAAGCAAGGATTTATTTCGATATTCAACGATTATTTTCTGAAAAGCATTGCATAGTTTACCCTAACAGATTTGATGAATATTTTGCTATCACCAATGGATTACTAATTTCAGAATTAGTCGACATACAAAGTGAGCTATCCAAATTGTATCCGCAGTTGGGCTTTTCGATGGCCTTAGGATATGGTGACACCCCTTATCAGGCAGACAGAAGTGCTTTTGAAGCTCGAAAAAATGGAGTTCAAATTGCTTCTGGTGGAATCTATGGAAATGACTCTGAAGAGAACCGACTTGGGAATCATAGCAACGATATAAGAATAATGCACATTGATGTCAATGGATTAAGTAAGCTGAATTTGGAAATGTCTCCATACCAAGTGACATCCATGATTTTCAGTATATATTCGCGATTAGTCGATAAATTTATGGAAAAAGATTGCCTTACTTTTTATCTTGGAGGGGATAATTTTATGGTGATCGCAAGCAACATACTTAAAGAGGAAGTAGAAAATATACTACTTGGAATTACAAAAGATACACGTGTTCCCCTTAACTGTGGAATAGGAAAAGGAAAAACAGGAAGAGAAGCTGCTATGGTAGCGACAAAAGCTCTTGACACAATTAGAGAATTGCGGGATAATGGAACACACCTCTCAATTTATGAAATCTAATGTCTGTACTCATAAAAAATGCAAGTCTTCTAAGGGGACCAGATCTAATATTAATTGAAAAGGGATTCATTCAGATCTCTGGTAGCGGAATCATTACTAGGGTTGGTACTGATCAGGAACTCGGCAGCATGGAAAGGGAGTCGCCATCAATTCTGGATGCGGAAGGTCTTTTGTTACTACCCGGACTCATAAATGCGCACACACATATCGGAGATTCTATTGCGAAGGACTTTACCTCGGATCCAGAGTTGTCATCGACTGTTGATCCAATTATCGGGATAAAACGTAAGATCCTTTCCAGAACAGATCCTAACTACCTAGAGGTATTTATGAGAAATGCCGCTATTTCAATGTTAAAAAATGGAATTGTTGCATTTGCAGATTTCCGCGAGGGAGGTCTGGATGGCGTAAAACTATTGCGGAGAGCCGTTTCCGGATTAAAAATTAAACCGGTTATATTGGGAAGAATAGAGAAATACTTTGAGCCCTCTTCTTCATATTCTAACTTGAACAGTGGTACTAATGGATCATCGATCGATTCTTCTACTTTAACCAAGGATGTATTCGATTTGCTTGACGTTTCGAATGGTTTAGGAATAAGTGGAACAAATGAAAACACTGATCAATCGCTAATTGAATATTCAAGAGCCGCTAAAAACTACTGTAACACAAGTAATTTGGAGACGAAGCGGTTGCTAGCTATCCATGCTGCCGAGTCACGAGAAACGACCGCTTTGTCAATTGGCAAGACGGGGTTAACAGAAGTTGAAAGATCGATCAAATTCCTCCAACCTGACTTCGTAATACATATGACACAAGCGACTGATAAAGACATTGCGGCTATATCGGCAAATAAGATAGGAATTGTGGTTTGTCCAAGATCTAACGGATTAATAGGTTGTGGTATTCCTAGAATTGCTGACATGATGCATAATGGTTGTCTGGTAGGAATAGGAACTGACAACGTTATGCTCAATTCTCCGGATATCTTCAAGGAAATGGACTACATTTGGAAGGTTTCCAGGGCCTCAGGTGCACATCAAATAAGTGCTAGAGATATATTGAAAATGGCTACTGTTAATGGAGCCGAGATTCTTCACTTGAATTCTGGTTGTATAGAACCTGGTCGATCCGCTGATATGTTGTTAATTGATAAGAGACATGTGGACTTATTTCCTATCCACGATCCGTATGCATCTATTGTGCAAAGGGTTAGCCAAGGTTCGATCATGGGTGTCATGATAAACGGAGAATTTGTAACAGAGAATTCGTAAGAGGCAGTTGTAGTAGTTGAAGATAGTTATCAATGCAGCAATGACTGCTGACGGAAAAATCGCCACAAAAAATGGTAGTTCAGCTATATCGTCAAATGTTGATTTGATAAGAGTTCATCAATTGAGGAATTCTGCAGACGTAATAATGGTCGGTATTTCTACTGTACTAGCCGATGATCCCCAGCTTACAGTTAGGTTTGGCACGGCTGGTTCAAAGTCTCCAACTAGGGTGGTCGTTGATAGCACCGGGAGGATTCCTTCAACTTCTAAGATACTTAAGAAAGCTGGTGAATTGAATACCATAGTTGCTACTTCTAATCGGATTTCTTTTGAGAATATCCGCAGAATACAGAGCACTGGTGCGAAGGTTCTAGTTGCAGGACGGGATAAGGTTGAACTTAGAAAGGTTTTCAGATTGTTGGAAAAGATGGGTCATAAGAAGATTTTAGTGGAGGGAGGCGGAGAATTAAATTGGTCGGTTCTAAAACTTGGTATTGTTGACGAATTAATAATCACCATATCTCCGCGGATTGTAGGGGGGAGATCTGCAATCACACTAGTAGAGGGTGAGGGTTGTGATAGGATATCCGAAGGTATACCGCTAAAGCTTAGGGACGTAAGAAGGAATGCGAACGGGGAAATGATCTTATTCTATGAACTTTAAACCTTGATGCTCCGCTTCTGTTTCATGAACTCCTACTTTTTGAAATAAATGACAAGGTTTCTTTTATTCTGGTACGATTTTTGTCACTAGGAAAAAGCCACAATGGGTGATAAAACTAAAATTAGTCAACATAGTCAAATGTACGATGAGTAGAAAGGAATTATCTAATAGTTGTAAAAACGGAAATCATATTGATTGTGAGGAATGTGTGTGTAAGTGTCATATCCCTGGTACTATGGAATACATGTCACGCAATATAGCTCGATTAGAAAAGGAGCGCCCTGGGTTGGGTGAATCACTTCCTGCTTTCACGTAATAAAATTACAAATCTCAATTTCAATTGAGTTGGGATAATCCTTGACCTTTGGACAATTGAATATGGAGTGCTACTATTCTGAATCGGGAAGCTTAATGTGTAGATTTTCTACTATGGCCCTCGAAGTAACTTCTCTATTTTGCGCATTGTTCCTAAAAGTGAATCCAAATCGATGTAACCTTGCCTATTGATTGAGGCTTTAGAACAACCCCGAGAAATCGGATTAGTAATTCAACTAGTTTTGTTGTGAGGGGTGTATCATATTTGACAAGTCTAAATTGAAGAATTCCTTTAAAATCCCAATATACGCATTCACCGGGGGTGGTATTTCACTTTCACATGCAACACCTATGTTCCAGGCATTTATCCATATAACCATGCACTGAATCATGGTCACGAATCGCTGGTATTCCCCTGGGACTACATCCATCTCCGTAACATATCTGCTCGCTAGGTTCCATGATCCTGTGAAGTCCAAGCACTTGGTACCATGAATGGTTTCAATCTGCTCCTGCAAGCCCCTATAAAATTTAAAAGGTTTCATAGTCATGAAAAATGGAAAATTTACTTTTGTTGGCTTGATCAACCCAAGCGGAGATAGTATTGTTAGTATTCTAATGCTATCCTTGGTCTCTTCCTTGAATTTCGCAGTCATTTGATCTACAATTTGTTCGTCATTAAACCAAAACAAAACTACTGTCGCATCAGAAAGACTAACGTTTCTAATATCATCGACAATTATTTGTGCATTCTTCAGTCCGCTAATTCTTTTCTTTGCCACAGAGGCTATTTCATTTCCTTTCTCGACACCGATGGAACGTTTTACGCCGAACTCCTTGGCTGCAATTTGTACCGCATTCCCAGCTCCACACCCAAGGTGATAAAAGATATCATCATTGTTAATCTCTCCAAACCTTAAGATTTTTTTTATTAAGCTTTCGGGTAAAGTTATATCATCACCCATAAGCACATTCTCCGGTAATGAAGACACAAACTCGGAAATATCCAATTTGAGTTTCTAGATTTCATGACTATAAATACCATCGTCTCAAAAACATCCATCTCACAACTATGCGAAGTACCCAAGGGAGAAAATAAGAATTTTCTCAGATCATAAATGCTTTGCCTATGGCATTTCTATTTGTTGATTTCAAAGTAAGCAGGAAGAGGGGAGAAGCAATAAAGCCATTAAAAAAGATTATTTGATAGTAAAAACGAAAGGTTGTCGCAACTAAATACAAAAACTTGGTATCTATCGTGATGCGCCTCGTGCGCTTTTAGAATAAAGCTTTATTGACATTGCTCGGATGGGCACTAAATCTGTGTAACCGTGATCTAAAATAGATTCCTGTATAACATCTATCACAGACCTTAAACTGAAATCAATTAAAATAAGGTCCAAAAGTCATAAAAAATTATAAAAAAATTGCGGTAGTTAAAGAAATTTGCTAGCTCGCTACGATTAACCTTCTTCCCAGCCCTTTTCAAATACACCATTCTTGTGAAGAGGAACTGGCGCACCTGAAGTGTATTCCATAGGCCTCATCCAGAATATAGCATGGGTTGGACAAACCCCTATGCATGCTCCATCTGAGATGCATCGTTCTGGGTAAAAGATGAATGCTTTTCCTCTTTTCCATCCCTCTACCGGCTTTACCCTCAGTACATCTGGACCTAAAGCTGTACAAATCTCTACGCAGAGAGCACAACCAATACATCTCTGTTCGTCAACATCTGGAAGTATAGCAATTGGCATCTTCTAATTCACTAATGGTGCATCTCTTCAAGACTATTTAAACACTATGTCAATTGTAAAACACTGTTATATCGTCAAGAAATAAAGAATAAAGAATAAAGAAAAACGATTACAAATATTACTAGAATTTATTTTTTAGTCATCCTAAGAACATCTACTTGTCCACTGTGTAGCCAATCCTTTAGCTCTTCGTGACTTGGCTTGGCATCATGTTTTCCGGCCAAATGGAGATGCAATAGTACATAGTTAACCTGATTTAGCAGTGGCTTGTTTTGCTCATCACCTTGTCGACTCTTCCTTTTCAAATCGTCAGGAACAGTAGCCCACCATTCTTCGAATTTTCTAACCATATTTCCAAATTCTATTGGAAGTTAATAAGCCTTTTGGGAATATCCGACATTTTTTTCACTGTATCGAGTTTGGTATATTAGTTAGTTGATTACAGATATTAAAACAAAAAGGTAAAGGATGAAGGATATGCCTTTCGATAGCCAGGACCTGCTTAATGCATTTCAAGAATATCTAAAATTCGCTAGAAGTTCGGATTATCGCAATCACACACGATATATTTTCCCTTTCTTCGAAGGTACATACTTTACCTACCGCAAAATTGATGTGTTAAGGATCGTTACTATCGCAAGAGCGATAACCTCCGACCCACAATACTTGGACATAGGCTGTGGATATGGAGACTTTTTAAATAAAGTCATTCAGTATATCCCCAGTGCAATTGGTGTAGAAAAAGACGCAACAATTTACTATTACTTGAACAGAACCAAACCCGAATACATTATTTCACTCCCAATAGAATGCGTGACCCAACCAATAGATGTCGCATTCGTTGGATGGATGGAGCCAGAAGTAGATTTTAGGCTTCGTGTAGCTGATATCGCTAAATGTGTCATAACTACGTTCGACGAAGGCGGACAATGTGGTATCAATGGTGGTTGTGAATATGAAGAATTTGGATACAGCCGTGTTGCATGGTGGCGGACTCCATCATGGATCGATGTAAATCATGAATTAATGAATAGCCACTATTCCCGACAATTGGCTAACGACAGCCTTCTCAGAAATTCGCTGAGAGCCCTTCGATCTGCTCACAACCTATGGTACGTATATGTTCGCGATGAATACCTGAAAAACAGAATCAAATCCCGCCTGATGAATTGTTTAAAAAAAGAAGGTCCCACTTCACAGGAGGAAAGATTTGAGTTTGAGCAGATACTTGATGAATGCGGGTTTCAATATAAAACCAGGCTACCTTCTATGCATTCAAGCGAAAAGCTATGGGAAGTATATTTTGATTAGATCCCCGGTATCAAGTCTAATCATTTGGGAATTGGTATTAAATGAAGAGCACTCAAAGCAAGCATTCGCAATAGGTCATATTGCTCTTACGCATTTACGGCTTCGTCATGTAATGTTACGGTGATCCGATAATATCACCTGCATGATCCCTACCAAGATCATCGAATACTGCTACTTTCCATCTCTACTTTATCCCGAATATTTCGTAAATAAATATTATCAATAGATAATTTCATAAATGAATTCAAGCTTTAATGATCGAGTCGCTAATTGGATGATAATATTTCGGATTCATTTAGGTTAGTCATAACTGGGAATCCTGGTGTGGGCAAACACACCACGGCGTTTGAGCTAAAAAAAATTTTGGGCTTGGTGCTGATTGATATTAATGATTTGACAGTTCAACATCATGCCTTTCTGCAAACGCCTAACCTAGAAATTGATTCAAGGAAAATAGCTACTATTATTGAGTCTAAGCTGGGAGACTCACAAAGAACAGTCATAGTGGGACATCTAGCTCCTTATGTCCTGAAAAAGGAATGGATCGACTTAACAATAGTGTTGCGTAGGTCTCCGTACGCCATTCTTAGCACTTTAGAAAGCAGAAAATATTCTTCTGAAAAGATTAGAGAAAATGTAGCCAGCGAAATTTTAGGAGTAATTTTGTACGACTCAGTTCAGCGCTTTGGAAAGGAAAAAATCGCAGAGTTAGATACGACCCAAACTACATCGACCGAAATTTGTGAGAAGATAATTTCCTTAATTGAGGGCAAGACGGGTAGAAAAATCGGGGTTGTAGATTGGTTATCACTGGTAAACGAAAGAGGTGACGTAGGACGATTCTTAGAATATTCTTGATTTTATTGGATTGTTATATCCATTCAATTTTTACCCGAGGAATTGGTCCCTCTCTTCCCTATGATATTTCTTAGCATGGTCTTTCTTGTAATTCAAATATATATATCCAAGTCTATAAAGCCGGTGTAAAGATCATGTCCACAGTGTTAATACGAAAATTCGGCGAAGAAGCGATTCAGTTTCTTAGTAAAAAGGTTTCTGTAGAAACCTCAGATCAGAGAGTATATAAAGGAACTTTAACCGGCATCGACGAGAGACTTGACTTGGTCCTAAATGACGTTGAAGGTACTGGAATACTGAAAATGATCATCAATGGTGTGTATGTAAAGGAGATAAAGCTAATGGAGAAGCCCTTTGATTTTAAAGCCCTTTCCGAAAGACTTTCCAAGGTTTTTCCAGGTCTTGTAAGAATTAGAGAAGATGTAGGAGCGATTATAGTTATGGATAAGATAAAAGTAACAGAGACAGGGATAGAAGAAGGATCTGGTTTAGCAGCCGACAGAGTCAGAGTAATATATGATGAGTTCATGAGGGAGAACAGGAAGTAAAGTTGTCCTTTGAGGTCAGATATACTGACCTAGCTGGAAGAATTGGGCAATTGAAGACACTGCATGGGGTCCTCGAAACTCCTGCGTTTCTTCCTGTTGTACATCCCACTGATCAGGTAATTCGTCCTCAGTTCTTGAGAGATTTAGGATTCAAAGCTGTGATCACTAATGCATATATCACGCTTAAGCGTCATAAAGAACTAGCAATACGAAGAGGCATACATAACCTAATCGATTTTGACGGAATAGTGATGACTGATTCGGGAGGGTACCAGGTGTTAGAGTATGGAGATATTGAAATAGGGCCAGAAACGATGGCGAAATTCCAAATTGATATTAAAAGTGATCTGCCCGTGATATTAGACAGACCAACTGGCTACAGATTGGATTATGAGCGTGCTAGCGACTTTGTAGAAGAGACCCTCCTAAATGCCAGATCTACTATGAATATGATTAAAGACCACCTCGGTCATCGGAATCAAATAGCGGCAGATGAAACGAGTGACACACAGAGGCCGATTTGGGTTGGTACAATTCAAGGGGCTGAACACCTCGATTTAGTCAAGCATTCTACCGAGGAACTTGCTAAAATCGGATTTGATTTTTTCGCTCTCGGAAGTCCTGTCGAAGTCATGGAAGCTTATGATTTCCGCTTATTGGCAAAGATGATCCTAACAGCTAAGGAGTCCATACCCAATAAACCATTACATGTTTTTGGTGCAGGTCATCCATTAGCCATTTCCATTGCTGTTGCATTGGGATGTGACACTTTTGATTCTGCTTCCTACATTTTATACGCTCGTGACAATAGATACATTACTCCGTATGGAACCGCTAAACTCAATGAATTAAACTATCTTCCTTGTAGCTGCCCCGTATGTAGTTTTATTTCTGTAGAGCAATTTCGTACTATGGATTACGATACGAGAACAATTCAACTGGCAAAACATAATCTGTATATCTTGAAATTGGAGATCAGTATGTTAAAACAGGCGATAGTGGATGGCAGGTTGTGGGAATATATAGTACGGAAAGCACGCTCACACCCCAAGCTCATGGAAGCATTGATTTACATAAAAAACCATCCACTTATGGATTCTGGGACCAAGAGATTTAAAAATAAGGCTGCTTTTTTCTATGATTCAATAGATTATTACCGGCCCGAAGCAAAACAATACAGGGAGATGGTTGCCAGGTTTAAGTCATCGAGGTCAAGGGTGCTATTCTACCCTGAACAAGACATAAAGCCGTTTTATTCTAGTACTCATTATACAAATCTTGTCAAGGAATATGAAGGATTTCAGATTTGCTCGTATAATGCATTCTTGGGTATAATTCCGGTCGAACTATGTGATATCTATCCAGCTGCACATAATCTGTCGAATGAGTCTCATTATGACGATGGCGAGGTAATGGAGAATTCGCGGGATGAAATCATTAGGGCCTTCAAAGCGTTTCTCAGTTCCAACGATTTTGAAGAGGTTGTAATTTATGGGAACAAGGCTGTTAGGAACAGTTTGAATAGGAACCCATTAAACCATCGTAATATAAGGATTCTCGAATATGAGGATGACA
>JBOGPP010000184.1:0-6313 GCA_050748485.1 Nitrososphaeraceae archaeon
GGCTAGGTATAGCGTTACTTGTTGTAGGAGCAATTATAGTCGGATTAGGAACCTATTATGATCGTGGTGCCATTTCACTGTACGGCTTATTTTTTGTTATAGCTGGTTTCGTGTTGTATTTCGCTTCTTATGTTATTGCTCCTAGGAAGACGAGGAATTAAGGGCTCACAAGGCATTAGATTAGGTATATGGCAGGTTTAAAGGGACGAGATAATCTCGCTTTAGATTGTGGATCGTTTTTCTTTACATTCTCCTCATCTTCACTAAACACGGAAATTTCAATATTCATATTGCCCAATTCAGAAGAAATCAACGAGGCAGCATCCTCAATTGCTACTAGTTCGTTTAAATTTTTAATATTCACCTTTAACGAACGCCTTTCTGCTGGAATGGAAAGAACGTCCTCCATAATTTTCTTTATTAACTTTACATCTGACCTAGCTCGAGATATTTCTGAATCATCACCTAGTGCTCTCATAACATCACTCAGGCTCGAATTTCGATTCACGATAATTAGTTCAAGTATTCTTTGGTATACTTTCCACTTCCATTTTGCTGATGTGTATATATTAATACGAGAAGGTTTCATTCTCGTAACCTTGAGGATATTTTGTATGTCTTGTATCAGGTTCTTGATCAAATCTTCAGATTCTTCAGCGGCGGAATTAATGTTTTCTTCTCTTACGCTCGGCCAATCCAAGTTCGCTCTAATTTCAGTAGTGTCTTTGATGATGCTATTCCAAACCTCACTAGCCAAAAAAGGAGCAAAAGGTGCGAGCAATTTGATTCTCGTCTCAAGAAACATTGACAGTATAGTACCCACTAATAACTCAGTTCTGCCCTTAGATTTGACCCGTTTGTTGTACCATTGTAAATCTTGCTCCATCGAGTACAATATGGTATGAAGCACCTCTCTCACTCTTAGCCGATCCATCAATTCCGTAGTGTCTCCTATCCTTCTCTGTATCATACTCAATAACCACTTATCCTCAGACTCAGTAACGCTCTGACCATGATATAGCTGTTCTAGTGACTCTTGGATATTATTATGAGAGTTGGAAAGGTGTATCCCCATTTGGTAAATATCATCCAACCGAGATCTAATCCCTCGAAGAGCCTCGAATGAGAAATCTGCGTCTTGAAGAAGTTCAGCTGAGCTCAATAAAGCAACTCGAATAGTGTCAGCACTATGATCTCTCACGGCTTGTCGAAGGGGAATAATATTTCCGAATGATTTGGACATTTTCTTACCATCCATAAGCACCGAACCATTTACTACAATTTGCCTAGGCCAATAGGCTCTATCGAATATAGCTACATGATTAAAGACAAAGAAGGTGAGATGATTAGGGACCAAATCCCTTCCAGAATGCCGCGTGTCAACGGGATAAAAGTACATAAATTCTGTTCTCATATTCAATATAAGTTCCTCAGAAAGTTTAGTCTCTTCGGAAATTTCTTTGAGAGAACCTTCACCCAATAATACATAATCGAAAAAGGACTCGGTTAAATTTTGTGCAGTAATATAGTTATCATCGTTAAAATGAACATATCTTGAAATAATGTAGTATGCAGTGTATATGACCGAATCAGATAGGCTTTCAATAATCCAATCTTGGTCCCAAGGCAATCGCGTCCCAAGGCCAGACTTCCTCGCGCACGCTCTCTCCTTCAGCCAGTCTACTACATAATTGAATTCAGATCTTATTTCATCGGGAACGATATCCATTCTAGTAATGCATTCGTGAGCTAGGTCTTTCCATTGAGCATCGTAATAATTAAGAAACCATTGATCACTTAGTACTTTTACTACACATTCTTCGCCACACCTACACTTGACTGGTTTTTTGACAAATTCGTAAAGGATTTCTCCAATTCCGTTCTGCAATAGTTCAGATCTAATAAGATCCTTTGCCTCTGACACCGTCATTCCCGCATACTTTCCAGTATTTTCTTTCAGCCTTCCCTTGTAGAATTCATGAGAATATAACTCTGCCGTAGCTTTCTCCAAAAGCGGATCGTGTTGATCCTTTACACATAACCTTTCTATTATGATCCGAGATGGAACTATATTGTCGCCTTCATAATCTTCAGATTCGATAATTGTTATTGGCTTGACTACGTTGTAATTATGCAATTCCTTAGAGGTATTACCATTTGTGAAATCTAATAGGGCTTGAAAATCGTAAGGAGCGTGAGCTGGGACTGACATAACCAAACCACTGCCATCTTTAGGATCTACGAAGGACGCAGGATATATGGGAAGCGTGTTCTGCGTTACAGGATTACTCACATACTCCCCTACTAATTTCATCCCATCTATTTCGTGATCAATGTCCACTTTATGACCTTGATGTTTTAGTTTCATTACTGCATCACGACTAATAATCCACATAGGGTTGTTACCTTCATCTACACGTGCGACTACATATCTCATATGAGGATTAACCCATAGATTGGTAACACCATAAACAGTTTCAGGTCTTAACGTAGCTACCGGTAATACATATGTGTCATCTAGTTTGAATTTAATCAGAGTATATTCAATGAAATTAGGCTCTATGTCTCCCAATGTATCATGCTGGCTAACGGGATTCTGGTCTCTAGGACACCACCCTACAGGATGAGAGCCTTGAATTATAAGACCTTTTCTCTTGAGAAGGTTAAATTGCCATGAGATAAATTTAGAAAATGCTTCATCGATAGTAGTGAACTCCCTCCTCCAGTCTATTGAAAATCCCATCTCCTTCATACCTTGTTTTATTTCTTGGTGGAAAAATCTAGCTATATTCACGGGTTCGTTAAATGATTCGATAACCTCTGAAGGAACGCCATACACATTGCGAAAAGTATTATATAGATCCTTATCTCCAGATACCAATCTACGAGACATCGCTAGTATGGGTGTACCCGTATAATGAAAGCCCATTGGAAATAGAACATTGTATCCTCTCATCCTCTTGTAGCGAGCGTGAACGTCGGCTAGTGTGTATGTTCTTCCATGTCCTATATGCTGAGGAGAATTTGGATATGGATATGCGACGGTTACCAAATATTTTTGCTTTGCAGAATCAAGATTCGATTCGAATGTTTTTTGTCCATCCCATACCTGTCTCCACTTTCTCTCTATCAGATTCCAGTCTGGACGAGCAGGATGCTTTTGAGGGTGTAGGTGCGGGTCAGGCATGGCATTTCATCGCCCAATGGTTTGTGAAACCATCTCTTCTAATGATGATATCGTTTCTCGTATTTTGTGCTTAAACTTCCCCCCTCCCTGACCAAATGCAGCATTTCCTCCCCCGGATCCCCCGAGGGTCAGTGAAAGCCGCTGGGCTATGTCGCCTGCTTTGATCCTTTTTCTTGCCACTTCTCCAACAAATGTAATAACTCGTACACCTTGACCTTTTCCAATAAGTGCGACAAAAATTAAGGATGGATCATTCTGGGTCGCTGTCTCACCTAATGAGATATAGTAATCTTCGTCAAGCTCTTCGTCATGAGTACTATATAACTTGATTCCATCAGACGAGATCACTTTCGCATCTTTGAAAATTGAATTCATCACGGGGGGTAGAGTTTTCCTTACGATAGCTCTAAGCTTCCTTTTGGTTTCCTCAGCTTCGTCAACAGACTTACGCACCGATTCTACCACCTTTTCTTTGCTTGCTCCTAGGACGCGTGTGATGGTATTAAGCTGATTATCTTGTTTTTCAACAAAGTCTATAGCAGCCTCACCTGCTACAAATTCTAGTCTTACTACACCATCCTGAATTCTTTCAGTCCTAAATATCTTTATCAAACCGATTTCACCGGTATGATTAACATGAGTTCCTCCACAAGCTTCTATATCCCAATCCTTAATATTTACGATTCTGACAGTCCCGGATGGCACCACACCTCCCTGATAAATTCTAAAGGAGTAATCTCTTTCCGCATCGATACGATCGAATGTGTTTATTAGCACTGGGCTATCCTGTCTGACAACCTTGTTTGCGGCTCTCTCTATTCCTTCGATCTCCTCCCGGGTAAGTGATGAGTGATGGGTGATATCCAGTCTCGCATAATCCTCGTCCTTGAACGCGGAATTTTGCCATACCCACGGCCCAAGGATACTTCTCGCAGATGCATTTACAATATGCGTTGCAGTATGATGTTTAGTGATTAGATCTCTTCTTCTTGGATTTATGCGAATCCGAACCGTCTTTCCGGGCAAGAGGCCCTTAGAGGAACTTACCTTGTGAATTACGATATCGTTCTGCTTTATTACGTCCAATACTTTAATCCCTTCGATATCGCCGGTATCCGGCTCCTGGCCTCCACCTCGAGGATAAAATATGGTCTGATCAAGTATAACGTATTTGTTTTCTACGATAGCCAAGATCTTAGCATCAGATTCAGTCATTAAATCATATTCATAATATAACAACCTAGTTAGTTGCAGCTCTTCAATGCCTGTAATTGGCTTGAGATTGTGTGATGAATGATGAGATTCATGTAGTTCAGATAACTTGGCATAAAAAGCTTGGGGAATACTTTCGATTGCTCCTGACTCAGTAAGGAATTCAGGCGTGATACCATCTGATTCATACAATCTTATAAGATCATCAACCGAAAGGCCTTGCTTCTTGCCCTTTATTGAAGAGGTAATAGAATTCATTCTTTCCTTAGACCCCAGATATCTATTAGACTCAATTTGTAAAATTGTTCTAACATCATTTACATGTTCTTCTAATTCTGGGTACATCCTCTTCAGATATTCAATGTGTATGTCAGCGATTTCAGCCAAATCAAATTTCCAACCTAATCTTTCTAGTATTGCCAATGCCCTTCTAAGAATCACCCTTAGATTATAGCCACCTCCCACGTTTGAGGGAATAGAACCATCGCTAATGGCAAAGAGTAGAGTCCTCGTATGATCAGCGATAGTATACATTGCTTCGAACGGATTAACGATCGTATTCAAATCTTCAAATGAGATTTTCATTTCCTTCACAAATGTGGCTTTGAGAGCTCCTAGATCCACCTCTGTTCTCTCTAGCGCATTTGAGACAAACCTAAAGTAGCTTCCAAGTATTTCTTTATCTAGCATCGTCCCAGTTTTGCTCATCATCTCATTAATGACTGGACCGAATGTACAGTCATAACTGGTTGGAGTGCCCATTGTTATCCATGAGAAACGCTCCAATCCTGCCCCCATATCTATAATCCGGTGTTTCATTGTTCGATATTCATTTTCATTTCCTTCAAATTCAGTAAAGACTGCGTTACCCAGTTCAAGCCCATTGACAAAATATTCTAGCGAATATCCAAAAGCACCTGCCCCCATCCAGACGTCCTCTACGAAGGTAATGGCCTTGGGATCAATTCCCAATATTTTCGTCAACAATTGGTAATCTAAATCCATGCAACGATCCTTCCAATATCCTCCTTCTGCATCTGCGTCGCAGGTTTGTCCTATCATGCAAAAGGTTGTGTAATGGCGGCCGCTGAGGCCTACATTTTCTATGTCATTGAATCGAACACACATTTGAGGTACTACCAAAGGATTGGCAGGGAGTTCAAAAAACACCTTGTTTTCAACTACTCTCTGAAAATCAACAATAGAAGCTATCGTATAATAAAGGTCGTCGCGCCATCTGCAGACAACAGGGTACCTGTTTACTACCGTATGTTCATTTAACCCAAAGAATTTCTCGACTTCCTTCCACGTATCAATATAGTCTAGACGTTTGCTTGTTGGGGGATTTCCAAGAAATCCATAAACCTCATGATCGGGGCAAACCGTCCTATCTACAAGAGACCAAAAAAATTTACCACAATGAATACATTTATGCCGCTGAAATCCAACTTTATCGAAAAGTGCTACTTTATAGTATTTGTCCGGATTAGCAGAAAACAGAGCAGAAAGTTCCTTTTTGCCCAATACTTTGTATGCCGTGTTAAATAGAGTAATAACAGTTTCGATCCTTGACTTGAAGCATGTATTGATTCGCAGAACAGATCGATTCTGAGAATGACTGAACCTTCCTTGTACGCTCTTAATTCAATAGCAATTTGAACCTAGAATCTTTTAATTCATAATCAATTGATCTGGATAATCCATTAGTATGGTAATTCCCACGGTTCCTCGATCGCGGATATGATTGGTTGTGCAAAATTCGAATAGTTGGTATTGGTCTCCAATTTAGTAATGGTGTGCAACTAAAAATGAATTATCATAATTTGATCACGGATAGGTATAAGTCTGCATTTTTGGATCATCACATGGATCTATCAGACGCTTGGTATCCCAGATTAGCTTTATCCTGCAACT
>JBOGPP010000185.1:0-15707 GCA_050748485.1 Nitrososphaeraceae archaeon
GCTTGACATCTACGATTGATGTGATCGATTCTAAATTTGGACTAGGGAAATTATTCGTAAGAGGATATCGTGGCTGCTCGAGATACGTTTTAAAAGGCATTGGACGGTTATCGTAGTCCAAATAATGTCTAGAAGTCATTATACTAACTTCTGAGTGTTTAGTTGCTTCATGGTAATCTAACGCGTGTTGAATCTCTTTATTTTTCATTGATCTGTAATGATTGTAGATTGATATAATTTTTACAACAAAAGGCCACCAAAAAAGGTCCAAAGTTAGCAGAAAAAGGTATAGTATGTGGTGGGAGGATTGTGACGCAGCATTCGATGAGCTCGCTTAGGGCAAATGAACATCATGATAGGGAAAGGCATAGGATGAACCAGGCTGAGTCTTTTGTACCTTCTTAATCCCGGGCAGAATAACACTTCAAAATTAATCGATTCTATATTTCATATATCTCTGAATATTTGCAACTAGAACGTCAGACTATATTTCTCCTTGTCTAGAATCGAAGTCACTTAAGGTCTCTAAGTGTTCCTCTAACTACCATTAAACGAAATCTTTCAAGGCAATCTTGAAGTTTCGTCGTTTAGGGTTACTCTCTCCGAATTTGGTATTGTTGTACTTCCTTCTTGAATTTTAGTCTGGTGACTCTCTTTATCCGAATTTGGTATTGTTGTACTTCCTTCTTGAATTTTAGTCTGGTCGAAGGTTATACCTCCGATCATTGCTTCCCCGCTTTCGTATGCGTTTATTACATAATCCTTCCCTACACTACCTTCGTTAAATCTGAGTATCGCAGTATTAAGAAGACGCCATGCATTTCGAGTATTATTCGACTTCGCCCCCAAGTTAAATGCCGTGAGAAAAGCTATGCTAAGCGCAGCTATGAACGCAAAAACTCGAGACGCGAGATCTCCTCCAAAACCTGTTGCAGCAAGCAGAGAGAAAAATGTTGCAAATATTCCCAAGAATACATGGAACGCCCATAAACCTCTTGTATTGTTTCCCCATAACTTGAGATATGTTAATATTTCAGGCATATCCTTACCTATAGGAGTTTTCTCATATCCATGTGTATCAGGGATTGGTTGAAGAGACAGGAGATTTCTAAAATCCAAATTATTTTTATTTATATAATCAAAGTATATAAATCCATATTAAGAAACAGAATCATGTAAATAGATTGAAAGCATCTAGAAAAATCAAGCTACTTTAAGCGACCATCAAAATGCGAATCTACCGCATAAGCGCTCTCTATCAGATGTATTTCAACGTTCATAGTAGTCTATGACCAATCATATGAGCCAATAAAGCGATTTATGGAGGAAGTAGAAATGATGTTTTTTACAATCACATTGAATTTTTGCGATCAACATGGTAAGAATTGTTTTTTGTTCCGTATGGAGGTTCAGTCTAGCTAAACTACTCGATAAGAATATCTTTATACTCCTCAAGAATATTGTATTATTGAATGTCCATCCCAAACGACAAGTATGTCAATCAAGACAATAAAAGTACTAATGATGACGTAAGAATGAACAAAGCAGACAATACTACCTATAGCAGTAAGAATGAAAATGAGAGGCAGGCTCAATCTGTTGACCCATCAAGAAAGTCTTCTTTTACAGACAGAATATTGAATAAGGTTAGTCCCGGTTCCAGTCGAGAAACAACTGAATATTCTGAACCTGAGAGAATATCCAACAACGTTACAAAAATAATCATAAGTTTGTTCCTGCTGGTCGGCTTTATTGTACTGGTCACTGCGATTTTTGTAGCGGTTATAGGCAATGATGACGGTCAGCAAGCACAGATTCTAGGAAACGTGTTTGTAGCAGCAATTGTCGGAGGATTTACGATTGTTGGAACTATCATATATCAAGTTCGTGGGAGATAAGAACACACACACAAAACCAAATAGATCAAATAGGAATTTTGCGAGAACTCCCGCCCTATATTTGGTTGATAGTTTAATATGATCGTTGTTTAAACTTTTTTTTTAGTGATTTGTATTTTTATTATTCTCTTTTCTCCTCCTTTCTTCCTTAAAATATTCTTCGCTTTTAATGATACTTGCATGTCGAAGTATTGAATTCATCTAGTCACATCTAACTCCCTAATCAACTAATCCGCTAATGTTCATATCATGCATGTTTCACTATATCAGGATTGGGTACCTATTCAGACTTAAGGTAATAGTAATGGAAATGTTTCATAATTCTTTGCTTGCCATTCATTGACCATCAAGGCTTATTCTTACTTGACGATGAATCATCAAGGAAAAAATCTGAGTCTTCATCGGTAACTTCGCTAACTGAATTAGAATCAGAATGACGGCCAGTGGATGTAATTTTTGCGCTTAATTTTTCTCCTTTCTTCCTCTTATTTCTCCGCCTGATCAAAAACAATCCAACTATAATCACAATGATGACAATGATTACCATAGGAAAGATACCAGAAAATCCGTTCACAAAAGTGAACGCATCATTATTACTGTCGTTGTTACTAGACGTTGAGGGTTGGCCTTCGTATACTACCGTATCATTTAATAGCAATCCATGAACCATTCTAAGATTATCGCTATAAGTAACGTTCAGGTTTACAGGGTAATCACCTGCTGGTAGATCACTATCAATGCTAAGAGGAATACTAAATGGAAGAGGAGAGTTCTCCGAGAGATCTCCGAGATATTGTTGTTGGGATGGACCTGTAACCAAAGATTTGTTCAAATTACTCTGCGATGATTCTGCTTCGACTGCAGGATTAAATAATTCTATTGTAGTAAACAGTGCAACTGTATTTCCTTCATTCAATAAGTTACCAACTAGATTTGGGGCATCACCTACGTAATTTATATCAAGATCGTATGTCCTTATCCGAATTTGGCCATCAACGTATGCACCTATGTTTAGAGTGTCTGTTTTGGACTGTCCCCTTTCTATGTAATCGGCATTTACTTCAAATTCCGTAGGTGTATTAATCACATCTTCGGCAGCATAAACGGTGGTAGACATTGGGAAATTTTCTAAAGGAGCCATATAATCTACTCTCCATCTCGAGTCTCCTAATATCTTTACAGAATTAGTACCTGAGGAAAGGGAAAACACAATATCTGTAAGCGGTAAGCTCCCATTGTTGGTTATGCTAAAACGCAGGTTTTCTAAGCTACCTGCTGTAAGTTGTATAGGGTTTTCATTAATCTCATCTTCGGTTTCAGTTGCATTATTCTTATTATCATTGGCAACGTAACTCTGGCTACTAGATGTGGTTGACATTATTGCGGGATTTATACTGAGCACTGACTCTGGTGGATTGGGGGCTACAATCATTCCTATTGAATAATCTGAATCGGTACGGATGCCATATGCATTATTGTATGCTATTTCCAGATCTAAGGTCTGTATCGTTGCTCCCGAAGAGTAGTCAGGGTATATAATTGGAGTGATTAAGACAGATCTGCCTGCTGGAATATTTCCGATGCTAAAAGTTTCTGAATCGACCGTTGTAGTAGCAGAACCATTTACCGATCTGCCGTCAGAAGTACTGTTTGAGGCCGTAGTTCCACCAGAAACTCCAACCACAGTAACTATTGCTCCAGTTGCATTAGCTGTTCCGTCATTTTTTATAAGAATTTGTAATGGGTTTGGAGAACCGGCAGTTAGATTTTGATTTAGTAATGTTGTGTCTAGAATTACCTTGCCTGTCAATCTAAATGGAATCATCATTGAGGCTGAAATCTGTCCAACCTCAAGAATCTTCGAATACGATAATGTTAGGTCACCTGTGTATGGACCCACTTTGGCTTGTGGAAGAACATCCATCGTAAAATACATAGTGAAAGTGTCACCCGCTTCAATGATCGAATCATAACTAGCCACTGCAATATTTGGAGAGGTGACATTATTCTCACCTTCAATCGCTCTAAATCCAGGGGGAAGGGTTAGATATCCCGTTACCCCTGTAATATCTGTTCTCCCTCTATTTACAAATACTATTGCAAGAGTGGAGGTTCCTTCTCCAGGGCCAATTTCCTTCTTGGAGTTGTTTGTAGTTGACGTGGAAGTAGAAATTGAATCTTCTGTCCAATATGCTTCAAGGAAAGAAGGAGCTCTATCAGTCTGAACAGAAATAGGAATAGTAGTAGGAGGAGATGAATTAGACGATTGAGCAAATGCGTTCACACCAAAAGTTGTAAATAGTACAAAATATGCGACAACCGATATCAAGGAGGGATATAACCCAAAGCTGAGAAATGAGTTGAAGCTTTTTCTGCTTTGCTTTGATGTAGCAATGATTGTGTGCCGCTTCGGTACTTCTCTTCGTGTGAGCTCTGATAAACATCCTTCGAAAAAGGAACAAGGAACAATGCCATATTTCTCCCTCAGGTTATTTCTTCCTTGTTCCGTCATACTCAATTTATTATCTCTTTTTCAATTGCCCCATCCCGTATGAAAATGGTTCTGTCTGTTCTAGATGAAAGGTCTGGGTTGTGTGTTACAAATACGATGGTTCTTTTGAACTTGTTAGCAAGCATTCTCAATAGATCAAAAACCTCTGCTCCTGTCTTTGAATCTAAATTTCCAGTTGGTTCATCTGCAAGAATTATGGCAGGATTATTCATTAGGGACCTAGCGATGGCTACTCGCTGTTGTTGTCCTCCACTTAAATTTACTGGCTTAAGCCATGCTTTATCTTCGATACCTAATATTCTTAGCAATTTCAGTGAGCGTCTGTGTCTCTCTTCACTATTCATACCAGAAATAATAGCTGGAATCTCAACATTCTTCTGAACCGACGTTCTGTTAATTAAATTAAAAGACTGAAATATATAACCTATAAGAGTATTTCGCAATTGTGCAACCTGACTGTCTTTTAAGGAAAAAATATCTACGTTATCAATGAAAACTCTTCCATAGGAAGGTCTATCCAATGCTCCGATAATATTTAGTAACGTTGATTTACCACTTCCAGAAGGGCCTACAATTGAGATAAATTCACCTTTTCTAACTGCAAAGCTAATTTCCTTAAGAGCTACTAAATCTCCTGCCGGAGATTTAAAGACCTTTGAAACACTTTCCATTTTCAATGCGACTGGCAACAAAAGATCATCGACTCTATTCTTATCTTTAGCTTCCGCCTCTTGGTTATATCTTACTACATTGTCATGCATAGCTAATAGCCCTGTTAAATGTTAATCTTGTTTCCTGGATGTCTCCAACGGCTTTTTCTCCCTCTTTATCCAATTTTGAGGATGATTAATAAGCAGTCATACAGGCATTTATAGTTGACTTCGATCCTACTGGAATAATTGCCAAGCGCCTTATGGCTTGAGAATTTATTATGTCCAACAAGAAACAAGACAAGTTGAAACGGCTTACAGGGAATCAACAAATTTAGAGAACCATATTCAATAATCTGGCTACTTATATTTATTCTATGTGAGTAACAGATATGAATTAGTTTTAGTATATTGCCATTAGGACTGATAATACAAGTACTCCTAATCTTAAGAAATATATTTTATTTCTCTGTCTGATACTATATCGTGCTAATGGGGTCAAATGGTTATGCTACTCGTGGGTTTGATTATTATGTAATATATTATCTACCCATACGTGTGTATTGGTGTGTATACGTGCCTGCGTTCCAAAGTCATTTCACAGGGTGGAGTTAAAAGAGCATGCAATCAAAATTTGAAATGAAAGGAGAAGAGGACGATATATTGTAGTACGAAAAAAGTTTTAATGACAAATTAGACCTGTCAAGGTCTTGGAAATAACAAGAGGTATCTTCCTCTGATTACAAAAACGGGTATCATTTTATCTGAACAAAGGAGGGAGAGGCAAAGCTTATTAGATTTTAAAAACTTCAATTGACGTCAAAAAAACATGAAAAAATCAAAATGGTCTACTATCATTAGGGTGGTCCTATTATTGAAGACAATATTTCTTTGACTATTACTGCTGAATACAGGCGTATAAAAAAATAAATAAGGACTAAATTAGCTATTTACCATCTTTTCGAATGTCGCATCTTTAGCCGTAACCAGTCCTCTCTCTACTAATGGTTTCTCACCTAACGCCTTCTCTATGGCTCTATCACTCAATTGAACGGCTTGAGCAATAGTTATGTCTTCAGTATATTCTTTCTGAACTATGTCGATTGCTGTGTCCGAATACTGCCCTATGGCAAAACCAGATCCACTAAAGTATGTGCCACTAGGGTCTACTTGATACAATTGAACTCCTGCCGGGTCTCGTCCCGCAATAATTATTGATGCTGCCTGAGGTCTAACTGCGTAAATTGTAAAGTCATGCAAGTACGAGCTGAGCTGTCTTGCAAGCGACTTTATATCTATTGGACTATCATAAGTAAATCTGTATTTCTGTGCTGCTATTCTCATCTCATCGATTAACTGTAATATGTCTCCTATGTATCCAGAACCAGTAGCACCGACATGCCCATCTATTGCAAATATCTTCTCTGATGCTTCTACTAAAGGCTTGGTAGGCTTAATGTGACTAGAGATCAATGCGAAGGTTGACGTTTTAATTCCTATTGTAGTTGAACCCCTTCCAACCGCCTCTAGCGCACTGTCTACTAATAACAGTCTGCCTTCAGGCCCATAGTAGTAAGGATATCTCGTGTTACCAATTCCAGAGCCACCTATATCAGCCAATTCTATTATCTCCTCCGCTCCTTCACTACCAAGGATAGATTTGGGATCGTCAATACATCTATCCCGTTTCCCGAACCAGGATCTCTTTCCATTGCTGCAGCTACAGCTTTAGTGGCAATTTCCTTTGCCTGTTCATTGGTCATGTCTTTGTGATATATGGTTTCAAGCACTCCATATGCGATGGGAGAACCTGAACCAGAGGAAGCAAATTCCTCACTGGTAATGGCTCCGCTCATATCTGCCACAAATATTTGTCCACCTTCTTGATCTACCCCACCTACCAGTAATTCCACGAAGTATGGCTGATAGTTCTTGAGTCCCGTATATGCCTGATTAGCTATTAGCCTCGCTGATTCTTTTACCGTAACAGGAAATCCTCTACGTAACTCTATTAGATTTCTCTCAGCTTTGACAAGCTTAACCATATAATCCGCGTCAGATAGTTGCCCTGCAATTGCTACAGCCAATGTATCATCTATTTTTGTTATTTTTTGCGTTATCTTCGAACCTATAAAGAACCCCTTACTCGCTCTTCTGTCAGAGCCGAGTACGACTCCTTCTTTTGTTCTGATACCAACTATTGTGGTCATTCTCTTTCTCCTTTCACCAGATATAACTACAACAAGGGAGTATTAATTGACCAGCATTTATGGAAATAAGTCACACGTTATACAACGCTTTACCTGTTATTCAACACAACCAGGCTGTCATGTCCCTAGTGATATTTATTCGCTTTCACGAGGGAGACTATGTTACTCTCTGATTAGTAACAAACTGACTATTGACTGGGTCTGCCTTCCTTCAAGGCGTCTAATGTCTCTTGGATTATTCCTATCCATTCGTCATATATTTTACTATGCATTTCTCTTGCATCCGGACAATTCGTGTGAGCCCAACATTGGCCCTCACCAGATTTAACCCCTTGCATTCGCACCGCCCAAGATATTAATACTGCAGACAGAAATACCATTAGTTAGGTTGAACCAACGCGGTTCAACCTATTTATTTTTAAAGAGACTTACATTGGTTATATACAATACATGAAATCTGTCCTAGATAGGTTAAAGGCGGAAGAAGATAGGTTAAACCAGGAATTGGAAGACTCACACGGAAGTTATGAAATAATCAAAGTAGTCTTCGAAAAAAGAATTGACTTATTCAACCGTTTTCTGAAGCAAGAAAATCTTGCTGATTTGGACAAACTTAGACTTGAAAACAAAAAAGAGTGGAATATGTCACACCTGCTATCATTAATAATAAACGAAGAAACGACTACTAAAATAAGAGACCTTACGAAACGGGTGTATCAGTTGGAAAAGGCTGCTCAACTAGAGTAATTTGTAAGTCTTCAGTTATGTTACCAAATATACTTCTGATCCCTTGTGTATTCATATATGACCTATGACGACGGCTAGCCACCGAAATTAATAATGGCGCTGCGTTGGTAACATTCATGAATGGATGAATCACTAGTGATAATAGCCTAATTGTTTTCTATGTAAACTATAGATAAAAACAGGACCATTTACATAGTTTGAATATACTAAGAAACTCTAAGTAACTGTACAATCTATTATCATGCTTAATTAGATGTGCTATAATACTTCCTAATGACGCATTGATGGGATCCAGTTAGTTAGTTGTCTGCTTCTGTCCTAGCTGGGCCCCTCTCTATTTGCTTGAGGAATAAAATCTCATAAATTTCGATTTCGATGTAAGCTGCTATCCTATGATCGCATAAACTTAGTTAGTTATAGTGGCGTGAAGTATACGACCATTAACTAAGTTATCAGCTCCTTGAAGCTGCAATGTATTTAAGACGAACTGCTATTAGGCTGCCAATGATTGCCCCTCCTTCTTTGCGGAGGAGTGTTAATGCATGGAACCCAAGAGGCTATTATTAATCAACCTTGTGGGCAACGGGCCCACAAATAATTATTGTTTGTACTCTGTCTAAGTTTGTTCTAAACCTCTCTTATTTATTGGTCATTCATTTTTTGGCGTCGAAATGACTACTGCATGTCGTTATTCTGGTACGAATTTAAGTATATCCTTTTTTACTAGTATGGCCAGGATAGGTTTTGTATATCCATATAGTAGTATATAGATATGTAAGTCCCTATATGTGTGGGAGGGAAGTTAAAAGTTACATATCTCCATATCAGATAGAGAAACCCTAGGAGATGGATGTGTAGGTCAAATCATAAAATCAAATAATGACGACCGATTTAATGTAGATAGAAATTTAGGGAGAGAATATTGGCTTTCGGATCTAATTTCTATCGGTCGAATTCAAACGATCTGGATTAAGAAGTGAAATGTCAATAAATGGAAAGGCACTACCTGTAGCTAATGGTAACTCACCATTCCATGCATTAATAGCCTGCCACCTGAGATAATCTGGATTTTCCTTTAGTTTTTCGGTGATCGTCTCGATAGCTTCAGCTTCCCCTCTTGCCCTAGCGATTGTAGCATTTCCAATTCCCACCGCTTCTGCCTCCCTTGATAAGGCTTGTATTCGAACCTTCTCAAGTATATTTTGCTCTCTCAGCACTTCCTGTGAGGCTACCACCTTAGATTCGACGGATCTAACGAAATCTGGAGAGAATTGGAAGTCGGTTATGAAGACCTGTTCTGAGATGATTCCTCTCTGGATTAATGTTGCACGGATAACTTCTCCGATAGTTGACTTTGCCTCCTCTCTTTTGGTGATCAATTCTTCTGCTGCGAACTTCGCAGTACTTGCTTTCACAGATTCCTGTATCGTTGGTGCAATTATTCTATCAGCATAATCTGCTCCAAGGGTCTGATATAGGTCATTAACTATTGTTGGGTCTAGATGATAATTCAGGGCTACTTCTGTAGATACTAGTTGCAAATCTTGCGAAGATGAGGTTGAGGGTTCTTGAAACTTTAAGGTCCTCACTTCCATCTGTACCACGTGTTCCACGAATGGAATAATGAAAGAAAAGCCCTCGGGAAGTATTCTATCTTCAACCGCACCTAGGTATAAAACAACTCCACGGTGACCTGCTTCCACTACTACAGCAGATTGTGAAATTATAACTAAAATAACGATGGCAGTTCCGATACCAAGAAATATTTTCATCTTGCCCTCCGCGAACGAGCTGCCTGTCGACTGTCCTGGGATCATTAATTTACCTTCTGATTTCACTCGTGATGAGGATGTCAAGGTCTTAAAATACTTCCTTATGCGATCCAAACCATTGTTTCTGGTATCTTCTTCCATCTATTCCACCCTACGTACAGAAGAACCTGTAATTTTCTATATTATAGTCCATCACGTACATCTGTTTTCAGATTTTAATATGCGAAGATTAAGCCTTTAAGTCTTTAAATGGTCTGGGATGTAACTTATCTAACTTGATATATGCCCTAATATTTCATTTTTTTTAAGCAAGAGGCAGCATGTGCAATTAACCTTAATGCAATCTCGTGCCTCAGTATGCCTACATACGTGACACCAACATTTCTCAGCTTGAATTTTATCTCGTATCTGCCTTACTTCGACTTTCTTCTTTTCTCTCCAATCATAATAAATCCATACCGAGATAAGTGAAATAGATACTAACAATAATTCCCATACTGCAATAATAGGAATTTTGAAGACGAGCAAGCCAATGGATATCATACCAGTACCGATAGCCAAGATCATGAGGTATCTATTGATATTCATATGCTATCACTAGCCATGTAGTCATATCTTGTGGCGTTCATATAAAAAACAATATAGCCAGTCTTGGGAGATGATACTCCATTGAAATAGAAAATCATGGAAAAGTAACATTGGGCAAATACACTCACGGTTCGTGGATATGCAATCATTGTATGGTAAAAAGAGCTACCTGTCCAATAGAAACTTATCATTTGCAGGAGTTGATTCCCTGATGTGAGCTCTACAATTCTAGCGTTATTCAACTATTGGCAAACTTGGAGTTGTGCGCCGGAAAAGGTGGAGTAAATGATTTCAATACTAAGAGAAGAGTACTAGATGAAACCAGTTCTCATTCGCCGTCAATTGCATCTTTTGACCTTGAAAGCCAAAACTAGCACACAAAGACGGCCAAATCGTTCTGAATTTGACCTACGTGCTAATACATATTCCCTTGCAACAGAGTCACCAAAATCCCTGGCAGACCGCTAAATATCTAATGCACGCGGTAAGGCTTTTTAATGGGGCCAATGGTTTGTGAACCAAATTTGACACAATTTTGAGACCCTACTGGCTCATCTTACGACGAAATAATTTTGTCATTTGTAGGTGATCGTTGTAGAACGAGTTCATTAAATCATTTAAAAACAGATACACCTCAGTATCTGTATGAAAAAGGAATCGGACAATATAAGTGACATAATAATATCTTGTCTTATAAAAAATGCACGCATGTCTTCTCAACAAATATGCACTGAGCTAAGATCTAGAGGTATTACAAGATCAGCAAGGGCAGTTCTGGAAAGAATAAAGAATCTTGAGGAGGAAGGAAGAATCGGGGGCTACACGCTGAAACCTACTGGCAAGAACTTTGAGAAGGTTGTTATCAGGCTTATACTAATAACGTTCAAGACATCTTCTATTTTTAACGAACGTGTAGCGATGTTTACAAGCTATCTGCAGACTGCTCCTTTCGTAGCTTTTGCTGCTAGGACAAGAGGTGATTATGATTGGATAAACGTTAAAATTTTTCCCAATACAAAAATTGCAAATCAAGAGAGTGACACTTATAGGACGATGTTTGGAGATATTATTGAAAAATATACTGCCTTTGACCTAACCATAGTTAGACCTCCAGCATTCATTCAAGCAACAAACTATCCGGTCCAAGATTTTTATAATTTTCTGCATAGTTGGATAAACGAAAAATAGATTTTCGCTTTCAGAAATTTTTTAGGAATTAATCTTCCTAATTAGCAATTATGATTTCTGTAAGGGTAAAGATATTAATACTTTATGATAGTTATTTACACTGATCATGCTTAATCAGAAGAGTTCTTTAATCGATAAACTAGAATCATTAAAAAGCAATATCTCTTACATAGTAACACTAAATCTAATGGGAGATATTATTTATGAACATTATATGGATATTGATGTAACAGATCTAGATGGTGAAAAGATTATGAATGGCGTAAGGAGGATAATAACTGCCACTAGTCTATTGAATTTTGATAATGTGAAATTTCTTATGTATGAAGAAAACAATCACAAAAACGTCATAATTAATTTTCAAGAAATTAGCGTAGTAATAGGTCTTAGCAAGGATGCATCAGTATCCGATGTGCTTGGCATCTTGAGCGAAATTTTCAGTCACCACTAAGCAAAATGTAATTTGGTAACATTGGTGGTCACACGTCAGTCCTTAGTTCTGAAATAATCCTAAGGTTTTTATCGATCATAGAATGGATTTCTAATCGAAACCCCATTAATATGCTAGTGATCTTCACACGTTTATCTTCATATAATTTCTCGTTGGCCTCCTCTATCAAACTGTCAACTCTAGATAGCGAAATTCGAAGGGAAAGCAGGCTTCTCTTCAATATTTTTACTTGTTTATGAATATGGGTGTGATCGTCATTTATATCTGAAGTGGAATCGGATTTAGTGTCTTCACCATCATATTCATATTCCAGCTTTTCATGTCTAGCAATTTCTCTAACTTGCCTGAGCGACAGATTCTTCCTAATAATTTCTTTTGCTACCGTCCTTTGCTTATCTTCGTTTAGAAGTTTAAGCTCTAATGCATGTGATACCTTTAGTCTATCTTGCGATATCTGTTCAATGATTTCTGTCGGTAATTTTAGAATTTGAATTCTGCTTGATACATATTGTTCACTTTTTGAGATTACTTTAGCTAATTGTGATACTCCTCCCCAACCGTAATCCAGAATATACTTTCGGAAAGCTTCAGCTTCTTCAATTGGATCCATTGTCATTCTCTGCATATTTTCAACAAGTTGAATTTCGAAAGCATCTTTGTCTGAAAATGAGATAACCCTGGCTGGAATTTTTTTCCATCGTAGTAGTTTACACGCATAGAATCTTCTATGCCCTGCTATAATCTCAAAACCACCATTCAGCGGCCTAACTGTTATCGACTGGATTAGTCCATGCTCTCGTATACTAGAGGCTAATTCTTTTATATTTTCTGAGGGAATAGAAGTCTTACAAAGCCTAACCGATATTGAAGCAGGTCGAATACTGCGAATATCTATTAATTCGTCAATAATTTCCTCATTTTTTATCAATACAGAAATAAAGCGTCAAGTATTATTTAAGTAGAGTGAAATACTACAAAATATTGGCTCGTCAATTCAATGTGCTTTTTCACGATATCACGATGAATATTACGCAATCGACTTTTGATAGCTCATAGATAGATAACAAACACTTTGGTTAAGGCGAAGAGGAAATGAGCCCGAATTTAAGGTTTAATATATCTTCATCCTTATTAATGGTAGTGCCTTATACAGATCTTCCATATTCGCATTTCGAATATCTTTGGAAAGGAATAGTCAAAGTCGATTATAGTTTAGTCAACAAAACCTCTGAAGGTCATGAATATGGTGATTATATGATCGTTACAATTAATGATTCGAAATACAGAAATGAAGATAATGCGCAATTAGATAACTATGACGGACTTAGTGATTTTCCAAACGAGATTGTAGTATTCGTCAGAGGCAATGAAATTCTGGAGCAGATGCAATGTACTGTAATTAAAGGTTACAAAGAAAAAGAATACAAAAAACTGCTTCAAACATCGATTGATATTCGCAGAAGCTTAGATTGCAAAGGATTTATTCTTGAACCGAGTACAGAAGATGCTACTCTTAATGTCGATGCATGTCTCGCTTTACTTCAACTTGATAACGAATACAGTGATGAAATATACTTTAACCAGCTAGGAATATATGCATTTACATCTGGTTCTCAGACATCAAATATAACGCTTAGAGATCCTCGTAGGTCTGTAACAACATCCTTTGTAGCTTCGAAAGAGAAACCGTTTATAGCATATATTTACTCTAAAGATAAGACATGGAAATTTTTTTGCGATGATTCGGGGATAAAAGTGATACAAGATCTGATAGAGAACAAGGAAGAGGTGCAACACAGTCTTATGACGAGAAACAGTGCACTAGAAATTCTCAAGAAGAGGCTCGCAAGGGGAGAAATAACCATAGAAGAATACCAAAGAGTGAAAAGAATAATTTTAGATGATGAAAATTATTCGGCAAACTGGATATAGGCTTACAAAGTATATCGTTATAAAATACAAAATATCAAAAAATGGAATGAGAAACTGATCTTTCTAGACTCGAATATCTAGTTGGTCTAGAATTCTTTATACTCGAGGTACTTTCCATCCATTATAATTCTAAGACGAGGTTCACCATGACTTCCAGTTATTTTTTCTAGTTTTATTGAAAAATCAATTGCACTCATAATCCCATCTCCTCCACGACCAATTTCATCGGCAAATAATTCATTAAATACTTCTCTCATTGCATCTCCATAAAGACCTATAGCTTCCAGTATCCTGTATTTGAACGGATCAGTTTCAGTCGGATAATTTGTTCTTACTGGATAGGTGAAGAAGGCTTTTTTAGTTTCTGTGTCTAAGTCAAGTAACTGTGAAAGCCTTTCGACATCATTAATACTGAGTTTATGCTGACCATGTAAAGCTGCAGCAATGAACATCGCATCCTTTCCAATTGATTGCGCTAATTTTGTATAAGTTATTCCTTTTTGTTTCATTCTTTCCCTAGCTCTTCGGAAAGCATCTGCCTTTTCCTCGGGTGATGCCATAACTTCTGTTTTCGCCATGTCCAAGTTTATCAAAAACATTCTCATTAGTATTTTTATCTTATAGTTGCTTAAATAGACTTCAGGTTTCAGATAATCTATACACATACTCTTCGATTAACTACTTTAATGCTAGTGATATCTAAAGCGATCACTTGTCTAATCGTACCTTCTCTGTGTCTAGATGTAGTACAGGAACGCGTAATCAAGTACATGAAAAAGACCAAGAGAGCGTAACTAGAAATGACTAGTGATTCATCATCGAAGATTAGAATGTTGACATAATTTTAGTAATCACTACAGATTGGAATTTACTCGGCGCCGGGTAAATTTTCATCAAGGATTGGACCCCTAATTACCTGTATTCTAGTCAACAAGAAGTATAAAATCGAGAAACCTAATACTGCTAAAGAGCACAACAAACTATTATGCCCATTTATATTTATCAGATGAGAATGAATCAAAGGTATAACCCTTTAATACTCATACCTCTTAGTTTTTTATAAATGAACAGAATCTTTGACTTATTTCCAATGGCAAAACAATGTATAACTTTGTTTGATTTATGGAGCCATTTAACATGGTAACACGTAACCTAAAATTTTTAATTCTGGTAATGGGAATCCTGATGCTAGTGGTATCTTCTATACCGCAGTACTCAACTGGACAGGAATCTCCAGATTATTTTATGTTAAGTTGTGACAATATAACTAGCCAAGCAAACCAATTATTGGAATCAAAAGGTCCTGTTCAACGTAACATGCTTGATTTGAAGAATATGACGTTCCTAATGAATCTCTATAACTTTAAATGTGCTTAGCATGCCGAGAAAAACAATGATATCATTTGATGAATTAAGTCCTTGCGATGAATATATTAATTATTACATTCCTCATAATAATGTCGGAATTTTGGTTATATGTTAGTGATAATGTTTCCCTTGATGAAAGTGATACATATCAAGAATTTTTCAGATGGATCGGCCTTCCGGATAAAGCAGATGCAGCGTCATTTTTGAACAGGAACACTAGTCATACCACACAAGAAAACGAAAGTAATCTAGGACGGATTATTGCAGAATGTTACCTCGATCCTCTGTGTTTCAAATTGGAAATTCCATAGAACATGAATAAATAATTGATAACCATCGGTCGGTGTATGGACATGCAAGAGGTATACAGATCATAAGAATAGTTTAATGG
>JBOGPP010000186.1:0-2412 GCA_050748485.1 Nitrososphaeraceae archaeon
TTTAATAACCCCAAAAAGGCATTGTCAAATTTCAAACCAGATTACTACGACTTGGTCGTTCTTGATATCAAAATGCCAAATATGGACGGCTTTGAGTTATACAGCGAAATACAAAAGATAGACAGCAGGCTAATGTTTGCTTTCTCACAGCAAGTGAATTATATTATGAGGAGTTTAGAAAGAAGGAATATAATCAACCTCTCCACATGCGGATTCGATAACAGCCAAGGAATTCACATTATTATACCTCAAATTCCTTTAGAGAGCTACATCTTTAGATTATAACGTGATTAGATATTGTCCATTCTGTGCTAAAGAAAGTAAAATCATTGGACAATAGAAACAAGGTCTAAGAACCTAATCGCGAACATAAGATACTATTGTTGTTTGATTTCTGACTGAATCCAAAAATACAAAAATCCTACTTTAGAGCATCTTCCAGTGCAACTTCTTTATTATGATTAGGCATATGCATCACAGCTTTACTCTGTTAAATCTTTTTGACCCGTTGTTAATAAAAATCAGCAGTAACTCTAAGATAGGAAATGGGGTACAGCAACATAGCCACTTCAGGTTAGTCAGTGCACTAGAGCGTACCCTTTATTTATCTGGTTATGCATTAGTTGCTGAACTAATGATATTTGACCAATAAACATTCTGATATTACTCAAGTACTGTATGGTGATCAAAGAGTAAAGGATACGTTATCCCGGTTTCTATCTAAACAAAATGGAATAGATTTATGTAGCGATTCTAGAACCGCTGCACAAGTTCTTGAGATATACAAGAAGGGATCGTCTGACCCTAGCAATGAAAAGGGAATAAAAATGCGGTTTCTCACAGATATTAACGCAGAAAATATTCCATTCTGTAAAGAGCTAATGAAGATACCTGGAGAAGTCAGACACTTAACGGGAATTAAGACAAACTTTGCGGTACGAAGCAGAGAATACATAAGTATAGCAACTTTGAAAGAAGAATTGCTGCAAGTAGAACACCAACAGCAAAAAAATAAAGAAGACGATGAACAACATAACGAGCAATCAACTCAATCCCAATCTCATATTATCTATAGTAACATTAAAGGTATTATAGAACAGCAGCAGCGCCTCTTTAATAGTATATGGGAGAAGGCAGTACCAGCTAAGCAGCGGATTAAAGAATTAGAAGAAGATGCACGTTCTGAATTCTTCAAGGTTATTACTGACAATAAGAAAATAAGTTGAAATTTAATCGATTTAGTAAATTCCGTAGTAAATAAGATATTACTACTACTTCCTAACGATAAAGCCCTTGTAAGAATAGATAAGCTTGGAATTATTGATTCTATAATAAAGGCATCGCAGAATGGAGCTGAAGAAAAGATCATCTGTCCATCATCGAAAGAGAATTCTCAGGTTTGGAAAAAAATTGCTGATAATGCACCAGACATTAACATACTCCCTAGCACCAATTCTCGGCATGGAATGTATATTGTTGATAGGGTCAGGTTTTTAAGAGTAGAGCTAGTAAAACCAGATGTCGAGAACTTTCTAGTGCAATTAGATTTGCTGTTTATTCTAATAATGAAAGGAGTACGGAATTATTCAGATGGATGTTTGAATTGCTTTGGAACGAAAGGATGGTAAATGAAAAATCAAAGCGTGATGATAAAATACAAGATGAATTCATCAATATAGCAGCTCATGAGCTAAGATCTCCAGCACAGTCTATATTCGGATATACAGAATTGATGCTAACAGATCCTGAATATAAACAATTAGACAAAAAAGAAGGATACATTGAAGCAATATATAGGAACTCCCTTAGACTAACCAATCTTACTGCTGAGTTACTGGATGTTTCAAGAATCGAAAATCAAACATTACACCTGTACAAGCAAGAATTCAAGTTAAATGATGTAATATTCTCAGTTATACAGGACATTCAAAAACAACGGAAAGGACAAACCGTGGAAGTAATTAAAGATAGTGGGGCGAGAATAATTTATTCCTCTAAATTGCCTAAGCCACTGAAAAATAAGGAACTAAGCAATGGTGATGGTGATAATGATAATAACAATTCTGACGATATCTTTGTTGAAGCTGATAAAGAAAGGATAACACAGGTATTAACAAATCTATTGGACAATGCTCTCAAATTCACCAAAGAAAATGATGCTATCTCAATTGTAGTAGAAGTTACTGAAGATGATAAAAGTAACAATGCAGAAGTTATTATTAGAATAAAGGACTCTGGCGTGGGCATCGATTTGAAGATTTTGCCATTTCTTTTTACAAATTTTCGTACCAAACCATCACCAGTATCGAGAATAAGAGGATCTGGCTTGGGGCTGTATATATGTAAGTGGATAGTCGAAGCACATGGAGGAAGGATATGGGCGTACAATAACGCTCATGACAGAGGAGCTAC
>JBOGPP010000187.1:0-3593 GCA_050748485.1 Nitrososphaeraceae archaeon
CTGGGACTGGTTCACCATCCAGGGTAATTCTCAGAATCCCTCCCCTTCCATCAGGTTGTGTAGCATTGACATAATTTTGGGCCCTTGTTTCCCATCTATCTTCACTATGTGATCCGTCGACATCGCCGATTGGTATGTACAGATTATTATCTGGGCCTATCATAATTGCACCTCCATTATGACGTGGTCCTGGTTCGGCAGGGAGTTTTAATATAAGTTCGGGATTAATTAGCCTATTATCTACAAGTTCGTATCTGTATACATGGTTACCTAACGGAATCTTTCTTGCTGTAATATCCTCATTATCTGCTGATTCAGATTCGGTATAATATAGATAAACATACGTCTGACCAGAGGAGGAATTACTACTACCATTTTCATCTGAAACTGCAATACCACACATACATCTTTCATTCCAACCTGCCACATTCACATCGAGTATTGGTTCTGGTAGTAGTTCTCCATTCACGATTCTTCTAACTGTACCATTTTCTTTTTCAATTACTATTATATCGTCAGGACCTAGGAATGCCATAGTTGTCGGCAGGCGTAATCCCTCGGCTACAACCTCCACCTTTAGGCTTTGATCTAATACTTGAGGAGCTCTCTCTGTTTCTACGAATTCTTTCTGACGGAATTCATTCTCTGTTTGTTGTTGACCATAAACTAAAGGGGATAGTGATGAAGATGAAGATGACTGAAGATAACTAGCTACAGGAATGGTTATAGCAGTAACAAGTAAAGCTGATACTATAGACATTCTTACCATTATGTCAGATCTTGGATATACATTGTATATACTTTGTTTTATTGTAATAAGTCGCTTCCAACACCTTAGTAAAGTTTTTTCAATATCTGTTGTGCCGTGCTTATCCATGTGCATAGCTCTTAAACTTTCCTGCGTTCATTAATGGGATCAATTTCAATGAATAGTCTAAATGTTTCGAATGTTTACAATGTAACAAAACACCACCTTGATTAGCCATGTCTCCAGCGATTCTAGCGATATTGTTAATTGAAGCTGGTGCACGTCGCGGCAGCTGGTGTGCTTTCATATCTTGCAACATTGGTATCTCCGATTAGTTGCAAGAAATGACTTGATTGTTACCGCCGTATGCTAAGGGTATGCCGAACAGAAT
The DNA here is from genome assembly GCA_050748485.1 of Nitrososphaeraceae archaeon. GTDB lineage: Archaea > Thermoproteota > Nitrososphaeria > Nitrososphaerales > Nitrososphaeraceae > TH5896. Next base: position 1,140 of record JBOGPP010000187.1, read on the forward strand.
ATCTTTGAGTGATTTGCTAGGAGAGAAAGATCATAACTTGGGACCTACTTCAAGTGAAATATGATATCTGAATCGAGCCCGATATTTAAGTCAAAATTGATTCACACACCCTTGGGCCCACCTACTACTTGGGTTCATATACTTCTGGGTACCTTAGATGTGTTGATAGAATATACTATGAAGAACAACGGAAAGGATAGGAGGTGGTACTGATACTTACTACTCTTTCCACAACAGTCAGACATATCTACGACAAAGTGCCAAATTCTGTTAATTCGAAGCTAATCGAAGATTTTCACTCCTATGTGAAAGAGAATATTACCTCTGAATGACATCAGAATAATAACTTAAAAGCTATCATCGCTTTCGCTGAGTTCTTAGGACCGGATACAACGCTCCATCAAGTGATTATGAGGGACCAGATTACTAGATTTCTTGATACGAAAATCAATGACAACTCTGAAGATCCTGAGAGGCGTTGAATTACCACATGGAATGACTACCTTCTCCGCATTAAGCACTTTTTCAGATGGCTGCATAATAATAGAGTCATGACGGAAGGGGAATCAGAAAAGTAAGATCAAACGTTATCACCGTCGTCAATTGATTGGAAAACTCCCTCTTTTGTGAATATAAAGAGTCGAGAATTACGTTTATTTAGAGTCTTAAACTGGGAAGAATACAAGGGTAAAATCGCACCTGCCAGAATTATTACCGATCCCTTCTGAAGAATAGATATATAGTAGATCAAGGTAAAGGAGCTTTATGACAAGTCTTACACAGGAATTTCATATAAAACATCATCTACTAAGAGAACATTTGACTTTTTCAGTAACTGGAGATACACTCAGCGAGTGTCTGGAGAAAGCAAAGCAATATGCTCGAGAGTACAGTAATTTGAAGAGATGGGATGAAACCCCCGAAGTAGAGTTCGGATCGGGTAAACTTTGACATTATCAGATACGACTGAACGTAACACTTAGCTACTTAGCTGTGTGAATAGAGTAGATTATCATTTTATACACAAGAGGGTAAAATTTGCTAAAATGCTTTCATGTATAATGGGCATAGAAACTATTAGTCATTAAATCCATAAAAAAGCGCCAAAAGAGATTGAAGATAGAGACAATTATAGTAATGATAACTTTGTGAGCGTATTCCTACGTGAGAGATATGTTACAGTAGTGTATTTATAAGCTCTATGGTAGACTATTTTGACGAAATAATTCAAAATATTTCCGTTAACAACCAGAGACTTCATTTAGGAATCAAGGGAAAGAAGGCACCACTATGGGAAAGAGCAACAGCAGTGATGGTTGTGGTGATGGAAAAAGGCATAATAATAATTCTGGAAAGGACGATGACAGTGACATGACTTGCGATACTAATAATAGTAACTCTAGAGAGGGTCCTGCAGCAGGAAGGATTGGCACATTAGATAACGGAACTACTGCATTTATGCGGTGGTTGGATTCAGTGAATAAGCAACAACTTCTACCTACCAATTCTTCGGATATACCCATCATTTTAAGGAAATTCATTAAGGATAAACATACAACATTATATGATAAGAATTTAGAATCTGAAATAGATGTTGAAATTAAAGAAGGTGTTCCATTTTGTAGATATTGCAACCTGGATGATTGTTTTCACGTAGGATTTACTATATCCTTAGAACAAATGTGTGAAGATCGCGCAAGTAATCAGGAATTTTCGATAGATGATATTGCTGATATTTAGACACATTTTCATAGGTTTGAATGATTAGTTAGTATGGATATGTCTAGAAATAAGTAAATAGTCACATAAGAGAAATCAGTGAATGAAATTAAGTTATTACTAAATTTGGTGGGATTCTGATAGTAATAAAATATAGATACGGTGCATAGTGCAATAAAGAATCAGCTTAAGGTTAATGGCTACTAGTTTTTATTTTAAGTTATACCATTAAGAAGCTACGTTTCATATGTTGAATGTTTGCCAAATAATTCATTTAACATCTTTTGCTGTTGTATTATTAATGCCATACACATCGATTCAAATGAAAAGTTCTTTCCCCTACTGTATTTCATAATAGAATCAACTAGAACATGTAAACTAGATATTTATATGAACCTTCTATTGTTACTAATAATTATATTAGTATGTATTTAATTGAAATATCTAGATATCACATTAAGTATAACTATGTAATAGAAGAAGGACAACAGGCTTTTTTGAAATTTTGAAACTTGATACGTTAGTTGCCTTTAATTTATATAGTATAAGAAAGTCACATTTGACCGTTTCAATATTATGAGATCAAGTTCTTAATTCCAATAACAAGGAAAATAAAAAGGGATAAAGTCAGTTTCAGTATTTCAGTGAATCTATGTTCTGTTATTTAATGTCCGTTTTCTTCCTCTTCGATCGATGGGAATACCTGATCTGCTGCTAATGCCACAGAATTCTCAT
>JBOGPP010000188.1:0-62511 GCA_050748485.1 Nitrososphaeraceae archaeon
TGAATTTGATCACAAAGAACATTAAGTACGTTTGAGAAAGGATCTGCGTTAATGAGCGTTCAAACTAAGTCAGAATATGAGATGTTATTGTCCCGCCTCCGAGATAAACTAGGGAATACAACAAAAAAACAAGCATCGAGACTAGAACTTCCTACTCCACAAACAATATGGGTTGGCCAACGCACGATTTTTAGGAATTTCATGGACTTTCCAAAAGCGTTGAACAGGGATCCTGAGAAGTTACTATTATATTTGAACAAAGAGCTTGCTTCGGCGGGTTATATCGCAGGGGAGAGAGTTATATTTTTGGGAAGAAAGGAACCTTCATCTTTTGGAGCATTAATTGATCGATACGTAAAAGATTACGTTATCTGTCCCGTTTGTGGAAGCCCAGATACTAGAACTGAAAAGCAAAAGAAATTGGGTTTTCTATTATGCGAAGCCTGCGGTGCGAAATCGTCCATCAAAGGGAACTATGCATGATTCGATCATTACTGGACCTCCCTTCCCAGAGGTCAGGCAGTTGCGAATCTGATTATGTGACATAGCTACCATTGCTTGATAGACCCTAATTTAGTTTGGTTTATTTTTGCTTGCCTATCATGCACTTGCTATCTAAACACATTTCTTTTCTCAATTGCGCAATCAGAGTGAGATAAGATTTTTGAAATATCAGCAATTCTCCTGTCGACCAAGTCAGGATGATCTCGTGTAATTATTTTTTGCCAAGTGATCGCACAAAGTTAACATTGGCCTCTAAGTATCGTATCGCTCTGTATCTCGCGATGACAGCTATCATGTCTCTCAACCCCGGTGCGTCTTTAGGCACTGAAACATTAGAATCCACGAATGGATTCTCTACAGGACAAAGTTGGGGTGCTTTAAGAAAGGCTTGGAAGGGGTACAGAATTGCGAAGGTTCAGGCAGACAGTCCAAGAATGACGGAATATGCCACCAAGATACGAAAGATTCAAGGCGAGCTAGGGATAACCAGATCCACGTTTCCTAATCTAGGCATAGCCTAAATCTCCTTTTTTAGAATCACCAATACAAATTTAGACCTAAATTAGACTAGATAGTATAAGGTCTAACAACCACATTTTTCATGTTAATCGATATGTAATTATCTAGCTTTTTCTGTAGGTATTCTTCAAGGTAAAATTGAGCGTAGAGAATTGTGAAAAGGACAGTGCATCTAACAGCGACGGCGAAGGTGAGGAAGTCATACAACAAGGATCCTCCCACGATGAAAAAGACCAGGACTATATTATTCATCTAGAGAATCAATTGTCCCAGACTGAGGAGGAACGCCAGAAGGCAAAAGAAGAAGCCGATAGCAATATGAATAAATTGAGATATTTGATGGCAGATTTTGACAATTATAGAAAACGAATGGAAAGGCAAGTAGAATCTAAGATAAACCAAGGAAAAGCAGAACTTATTTTAAAGTTTGTTTCTATCCATGATGATTTATCTAGGGCAGTCGAGACTGCAAAGCAAGGCAAATCAGAACAGTTTGTAATAGAGGGTCTGGAAGGTATTTTAAGGAACGTTGAGACTTTGTTTGACGCAGAAGGTGTCAAGGAGATTGAAACTACTGGTACTCCCTTTGATCCGAATATTCACGATGCTATATCATTCAAATTCGATGACACTGTGCCGGAAAATACCGTCATTGCTGAAATTAGAAAAGGATACATGATATCTGATAAAGTATTGAGGCCTAGTTTAGTAGAAATTTCTAAAAAGATAGTTAAAAATAGCGTTAATGACAGTAACAGAACAAAAGGAGACTAAGAAGAAATGGGAAAGATTATAGGAATTGATCTTGGAACAAGTAATTCTGCCGCATCGGCTATGATTGGAGGCAAACCATCTATAATACCAGCGGCTGAGGGAACTTCTATTGCAGGTAAGGCGTTTCCATCTGTTGTTGCCTTTACTAAGGACGGACAATTGTTAGTAGGAGAACCTGCACGCAGACAGATGATTTCTAATCCAGAAGGCACTGTGCTAGCAGCAAAAAGGAAGATGGGGACAGACTTTCGCTTTAGCGTACTTGGAAAGGAGTATTCCCCACAACAGATTTCTGCTTTTATTCTGCAAAAAATAAAGAGAGATGCCGAGGCATTTTTAGGTGAGAGCGTAGACAAAGCAGTGATCACTGTTCCGGCATACTTTAACGACAATCAGAGGCAAGCGACCAAAGATGCAGGCGAGATTGCAGGACTCCAAGTAGTCAGAATAATAAATGAACCGACAGCAGCTTCTCTGGCATTTGGCCTTGATAAGATTCAGAAAGATCTAAAGATCGTTGTGTTTGATCTAGGAGGTGGAACCCTGGATGTTACCATAATGGAAATGGGAGGTGGGGTTTTTCAGGTGAAAAGTACTGCAGGCGATACACAGTTAGGCGGGACTGATATGGACAATAAATTAGTAGATTATATTTTACAGGAGTTTAAGAACCAATCTGGTTTAGATGTCCGCAATGATCGTGCAGCTATGATGCGAGTAAGAGAAGCAGCGGAGAAAGCGAAGATAGAGCTATCAAATATGGTTAATACTGAAATTAACTTGCCATTTCTTGCATATGATTCTGCAACGGGTCCAAGAAATCTGGTACTACCGATTACTAGAGCAAAAATGGAAGAATTGTTAAGACCTATCATAGAAAGATGTAGGGGTCCAACTACGCAAGTACTACAAGATGCAAAGTTGAGTCCTACCGATATAGATAAAATAATACTGATTGGTGGTCCAACTAGAATGCCCATGGTTCGCCAATTTGTTGCAACTGTAATGGGAAAGGAACCTGAAAGAGGTGTGGACCCTATGGAAGCAGTTGCTTTGGGTGCTGCCGTCCAGGGAGCTGTTATTTCAGGCGACGTGTCTACAGATATATTGTTGGTGGATGTAACACCGCTAACGCTTGGGGTAGAAGTTCTAGGGGGCTTAAAGGAAGCCATAATAGAACGCAATACAACAATTCCTACCAAAAAGAGCAAGATATTCACTACTGCAGCAGATTATCAGACTGCCGTAACAATACACGTAGTACAAGGAGAACGAGCGATGGCATCAGACTGTGTTTCTCTTGGTATGTTTAATCTTTCTGGCATACCTCCTGCCCCACGAGGGGTGCCGCAGATTGAAGTCACATTTGATATAGATGCAAATGGGATCCTGAATGTTTCCGCCAAAGATCTGGCTACGTCTAAAGAAGCTAAGATAACTATCACTGCAAATACTAAACTAGGTAAAGATGACATCGAAAGAATGAAGAAGGACGCTGAACAGTTCGCTGAAGCCGACAAGAAAAAACGGGAAGAGGCTGAACTCAAAAATGAGGCTGATAATCTTGTTTATGCCGCAGAAAAACTGGTTAATCAAGATTTAAAAGACAAAATTAAGCCAGAACAGGTAGAAAGAGTTCAAAAAGTTTCCCAAGAATTGAAGGACGCCATAGCATCAAATAACAATGAAATCACTAAAGCAAAGATTCAGGAGTTAAAGAACATTTTGGGTGAAATAAGTACTGAAGCCTATAAAACTACGAGTGCAGCAGCAGCAGCTTCAGCAGCAGCGGCTGGTACAGGAGGCCAGTCTGGTCAAACTATAGACGAAGGAGCATCTAGTGCGAATCAGACATCGGAGACCTACGGCGGAGGCAGTTCATCTACAGGCACCCAGCAGCCATCACCTCCCCCTCCATAATTATTGTTCTTTGGGTGCTACCGGAATAGAACTACTCAGATAGGTATGACAAGGCGACAAACAAATGACTAACAAACGAGACTATTATGAAGTGCTTGGGGTACCTAAGAATTCAGAGAAAGGAGATATCAAGAATGCATATAGAAAGCTAGCTCTACAATACCATCCTGATAGAAATAAATCCCCGGGAGCCGAGGAACGTTTTAAGGAAATTTCAGAAGCATACGCAGTTCTATCTGATGACGATAAACGTAAGCGATATGATACATATGGTCATGTGGGATCTGAAGAAGTTTTTAGAGGCTCTGAGGCCAATTTTGAAGAGATCTTTAAAGATATGGGTTTTGGAGGAGTCAGAGACATATTCGAACAATTTTTCGGATCCAGAGGTGGCTTCGCAAGAGGTTCCTCAGATCCCTTCGGATTCGGGTTCAACTTTGGCTCCGGTAGACAGAAAGGCCGAGATATTCTCTATGACATCGATCTGTCGTTAGAAGATGTCTTGAGAGGCAAGAAAGACGAAATAGAACTGCCTAAGATGGATAGTTGCACAAATTGCAACGGAACTGGCGCTGCGCCAGGTACAAAGCCGCGAAGATGCACTGTATGTAACGGCCAGGGACAAACCAGGAGGGTGTATAGTCAAAATCGGTTTTCAACATTTGTATCATTGGAGCCATGTCGTACATGTCGCGGAGAGGGTGAAATAATTGAGCGGCCATGTGCTACATGCAATGGATCAGGTAATATTAGAACAACAAAAAAACTACGATTAGAAATTCCGCGCGGGGTAGAGGATGGGATGACTCTTCAGATGCAGGGCGAGGGGGAGCCTACAGAGAATGGAGTGCCTGGCGATCTTCTCATAAGAACACACGTTAGACAGCACCCCGAATTTCAAAGACTCGAAGATGGTCACGTCCTAACTAATCAGAATCTAAGTTTTACTGACCTGGCGTTGGGGACAGAAATAAAAGTTCCGACACTTGAAGGCCTAGAAAAAGTCAAAATCTCCTCAGGGACACAACCAAATTCAATCATAAGGCTAAAGGGCAAAGGTCTTCCAAGATATGGTGGTTATGGAAGAGGAGATGAGCTTGTAAGAATAAATGTAAGGGTACCAACCAAAATAAATGATACCCAAAAGGCGCTCCTCAAAGAATTAGATAGAGAATTAAGAATGACAGGTAATTGAAAATTGCAAAGGTACTGCCAAGCACCTGTCACAATTTCGTAAGTATTTGGACAGCAGAAAAAGTATTTTATTCGATGATATCTTTATTGACTCTGGCGGGGGTAGTTGTACTGGATGTTAATTAGGCTAGATTTGCCTATTCGTATTGTAAATAAATTGTTAATCGGTGCATCATGGTTACTACAGCCAGTTATGGCGAAATTGATACGATTTATTGTACTGATGCCGAATAGGGTAACAAGTTTGAATTTTCTAACGAGTTTATTTAATGGAGTAATCATCAGATCACAGGTAATAGACATAGAAGGTAAGGTTTATTAAAATGGAAATATTCGAAGCTGGCAATTTGTCTCATCATAACCTTAATATCAACTTGACAATGGGATTCAACGAGAAAGGCGACAATAAAGAACAATAGTGATTGTAATCAGCTCAATGTCGTATAATTAAGACCATGACAAATAGTTGTTGTTTACGGCCTGAATACTTGTATCCTATTCATACTTCATTGGGCAATGCAGAATTAAGTTTAGCCTTAGTCAAGATGAAAGTTGGTTTTGGAATAGTTCATGAAAGTGATTGAAGCCTTAGGATTAACAAAATCCTATAAGGGTTCTAAAAACCCCGCTTTAAATGATATTTCTCTTAGTATCGATTCGAAGCAGATATTCACAATGCTGGGTAGAAACGGGGCTGGAAAGACTACCTTTGTAAGAATATGTGCTACTCAACTCATGCCCTCATCGGGCAGATTATCCGTTCTTGGCCATGACATCGTAAAGTATCCCGACAAAATACGAAACCAAATTTCTGCAATCCCTCAGGAAGGCAGGCCACTGAGAGCGTTAACTCCTTGGGATCATGTGTATAATTGGTTAAGAATCAGAGGAGAAAGCAACAATATTGCCAGAGAAAAAGCTGAGCAAATCCTCAAGAAGCTAGATCTATATGATGCAAGGAATGTTCCCGCTATGAATCTTTCAGGCGGCATGAAACAAAAAGTTCTTGTTGCAATGGCTTTGGCACCAGAGGCCCAATTACTATTTCTAGATGAGCCAACTATAGGCCTCGACCCCGTCTCCCGTCGACAGGTATGGTCCGCAATCAAGGATTGGAAAGATCAGGACAGAACGATTCTATTGACAACTCACTATATGGATGAGGCAGAACTGCTTGCAGACTATATCGTTATAATTGATAAAGGAAATATTATTGCCAAGGGTACGATGAATGAGCTGCGCAAGATTGTTCCCTACGAACTCAGGATTGATGTACCCAAAATCAACCTAGATAAGAGTCTTATGTCATTAGGCTCCGTCGTAGATTCAGGAGCCAATTTTGTTAGAATCTTTATCTATGAAACTGACGCGGAAAAAATTTATGACAAAGCGTTAAGAATGAATATCCAATTTACCGTCTCTCCCATAACCCTCGATGATGTTTTCGTATATCTTGTAGGGAAGAAAAACAGTGATGACGACATCAAGTCAGACAACGAGATATAGCTTCTTAATTACAGCTAGAGATTATGACAATCTGATCTGCTACGACTCACCGTCATCTACAACACCTTCCTAGAGGTATTCGATGGCCATGTGGACACTTCCTTGGATGCTTTAGGAGCGTACACAAGGCATCAGTAAAAATCTGTTTCATATGATGTTCAATTCCACAGACCATTTCTTCGTCGATGTCGATCTTCAATGAATCTCTCATCAGTACCTCCAATAGTCGCGTATTTCGAATCATCTGCTTTCCTATACGTTCGCCCTCACTAGTCATCCTTACCATGTTGCCTTTGCTATACTCTACCAAGTTAGCTTCATCAAGCTTACGAAGCATCTGAACGACTGATGGTTGCTTTACGTTTAGCATCTTCGCGATTGAACTAACTTTGACCTCTTCGCCTCTTTCGCGAATATACCATATAGCCTTAAGGTACATTTCAACGTGTTCAGATTCCGCAGTACCAATATAGAGCTCTTCCTCTCCCAATACTCTCTCCTTCTTTGAGCTTCTTGTTGAGAATGTCCTCAATGGTTACCTTTTACAGTTTGTAGACTATTTGTTATTAACTTTGTGCATATTTGCTGTCGTGAGTGGGATAACACTCTTTGATTGATAAAGAATTGTTTGAACCGATGAATAAAGGCGCCGAGCAGTTGGGTGTGAGAATATGGTTTTTAATGAATAAGCGTCACTGTTTAGCCTGGAGGGATATTTACACAAACTATTGCTCTCAGATGGCATAATCTTCTAATAGCACTTCTGGCTATCTAAGTATATGTCTCAGAAACATCTTCTTGTTTCTAAGAAGAGGCATGAACTTAGCTTTGATACTGTATCTCCTAAATGGGCAAAGCGTTTAGACCAACCGCTTCCGATATTGTTTTCTCTTAGATGGCTGGGGTGGTACTCTGAAATTAGATGTGCGTCTCGATGCGTGGTAGGGGAGGCACACGGGTTCTCTTCATCCTACCTAAAAACCTGCCCAGAGTGTAACAGGTATAGCATAAAATTCATGTATTCATTTCTAGTACATTCTGAATCTAGATTGGAGAAAAATAAGTTGATGTTTGTTCATCATTGGAACGAGCAGCATGTACCTCATTAATTAATTTTACAATTTTTGAAACTTTGGTTAGCTATTAGATATTAGAAATTTTTTTTCTCGGCATCTCTAGTCCATCAGATTTAGATTGCTCTGAAGGTTACCGTTTTGCTTACACATTGAACTAGATACCGATTGCATGATTTTTGATTGTCGATAGTCATCAACCGACTCCGCACGGAACGAACTATTGATAGATGGAGATTTAAAATCTCTTGGATAATTGCTGCTGAAAATGATTTTTACAAAGGAAAGAAGAAATGATTTGATTCCATTTAGAAGGAATCGGGCTTAGGTTAATCTCACAGGTAACTATTCCATATCCATGCCGCCCATGCCGCCCATGCCGCCCATGCCGCCCATGCCGCCCATGCCACCAGGAGGCATGCCGCCACCAGGAGGTGCTCTTGACTTGCTTGATGCTATAACATCATCGATTCGCAGAATCATGGTTGCGGCTTCAGTAGCTGATTTGATTATCTGCTCCTTAACAGCAAGGGGTTCCAATATATTTTGTTTGTACATGTCTGCGACTACTGTGCTTCTAACATTGATTCCTGTCCACTTAGAACCCTTACTCTGCTTGGAACGCAATTCTGTCATTGTGTCAATCGGATCCATACCGGCATTTTCTGCTAAAGTAAGTGGGATTATGTCTAGTGCATCAGCAAACTTTTGAACAGCAAGTTGAGCTCTGCCTTCCAGACCGCTCGACCACTGCCTTATTTCATTGGCAATATATGCTTCTGGAGCCCCTCCGCCTGCGACTATGGCTGGCTTTTCTAGGACATCCTTAGTAACCATTAATGCATCATGTATTGACCTATCCGCCTCATCGACAACCCGTTGTGAGCCTCCTCGTATTAGTATTGTGACTGCCTTTGGATTCTTGCATCCTTCTATAAAGACCCACTTGTCTGTCTCCACTTTTCGCTCTTCGACTAGGTTAGCGGCGCCAAGGTCTTTACTTGAAAGGTCGTCAAGATTGCTCGTGATTCTGGCACCTGTGGCTTTAGCGAGCTTAAACATGTCACTTTCTTTTATTCGTCTAACGGCAAGCATACCTGACTTGGCTAGATAATGTTGTGCTATGTCATCAATGCCTTTTTGACATAAAACTACATTTGCACCTGCAGCCTTTAACTTGTCTACCATACTCATCAGCATTCTGTTTTCTTCCTCAAGAAACATATGCATCTGTTGCGGATCATTAATTCTAATCTCAGCGCTCATTTCAGTTTTTTCAATCTCCAGCGCAGAGTTTATCAAAGCAATCTTCGCCTGTTCAATCTTCCTCGGCATCCCTGAATGAACTACTTCCTTATCAAGAACGATCCCCTTTACGAGTTGGGTATCTCGTATTGCCCCTCCTGCCTTCTTTTCGACCTTAATGTTGTCTAGATCGACTCTTAATCCATCTTTTCCTTCAATCTTTTCTGCTATTTGTCTTGTGGCATTTACTACTATTTCACTGAGGGTTGGACTATCCTCAGAGACCAATTTGGAATCCATGCTAGTTCTTGCGATCTTGATAAGCAGTTCTTTGTCTGAGGTGTCGACTTTTACAGCAATTTTCTGTAGCATCTTCAATGCATGCTCTGACGCTGCATTATAGCCATCGACAATCACTGATGGATGAACATCCTTGTTTATGAGGTCCTCAGCCTTCTCAATTAGAGCCCCTGCAAGCACGACCGACGAAGTTGTACCGTCCCCCACTTCATTATCTACAGATTTGGAAACCTCCACCATCATCTTCCCAGCAGGATGTTGTACGTCGATTTCTTTGAGAATTGTGGCCCCATCATTGGTGATAGTCACATCTCCAAGAGAATCCACGAGCATTTTGTCCATGCCTCTTGGACCGAGGCTGGTTTTAACAACTTCTGCAACCAGTTTTGCGGCAGTTATATTATTTTTCTGAGCTTCCTTGCCTTTACTTTCTCTTGTTCCTTCCTTTAAAATTATCACTGGCATTCCACCAGCTGTAGTTTGAATTGACATATACTCTATTCACCTAGTAGAATAATACTGCTTTGTAAAGCCACTTATTTAGTTTTACTTCTCCCAATAATTGTCCCATATCACAATTAGCGCATCACGCTTTAGCAGACAGATTTTAAGGGTATCAAAAAGGATAGTGCGTCGAAATAGAGGCCTTAGCTCCTAGCTGTTAATGGACTGTGTAAGTCTTTTGATTAGTTTTTCATTTCAAGATATCAATTAATGCTCCTTTTCCTACTAGCTAAGTGCGAAATGTTAAGCAAGCCTTCTTGATAGTTGATTAACTTCAACCCTCGATAGTTGATGTAAAATGATTCAAGTATTTTGGATTCTTATGTCAGATCAAGAGAACCGACGATTTTTTTCCATTATTTTAGCCCCAATTTCTTTTGCTTTTCAATAAATTTTTCCCTAAACCTAGAGACTTCAATTAATGACCTTTCGTGTGTTCCTTCGCCAATTCTTTCTAGGCCATCTAGGGCTGCTACTTCAAATAACACTCTTCTCCCTTCGAAAGAAACGATTTTGGCCTTCAGGATGATCTCTGCACCAACTGGAGTAGCAGCCAGGTGTTTGATGTTGACTAGTGTGCCTACTGAATCCCAACCGCTGTCTACTATACATTCTTCCTTGACAAGCTCTCTACAGGTCTCCTCCATTTCAGATATCATAGATGGAGTAGACAATACGTTCTCACCTTTCCATAAGAAACTTGTTGTCTGATTGGTGGCGACTTTAAGACGACGTTCCTTTTCAACTCCGATCTTGGCTAAGTAACTCATCGAAAATTATAACAGCCGACAACTATATTATTAGCGTTATCATTGGGTTGAAACGATCACGCGGGATGATATTGAGAGAAATTTTCTCTTCTGAAAAAGCAAAGTCATTGCTATTGCTGGTAGCTAATTCGTATCGCATGCTGCCTTGGTTTTTTATAAAATACAATAAATAATTATTGCAAATTAAATAGCTTTCAATTATTTCGTTAAAAGAAGTGCAAATATTGTATCGAAAAGACGATGATACAAAGTATCGACTGATGCAAAAATGACGTAAAAATAAAAATAAAAATATGAGCTCGAGGTCGTTTATGAAGGACGTCGTGCGCCTGAAATTACTGCAAATGCAAGTCCTACTGCAAGGCCAAATGCCAGCGGAATCCATACCCCAAAGCTTTCCATCGAGAAGACGATTACTTGTTTTAGCAGTGCTTCGAACATCACCTATTGGAATATAACACTTAGTATATTAGATTTACTCAGAAAACCCTTTACAAGCTGAGTACGGCTTCGTTATTACAGATCAAATATTGTCCCCATAGTTATCATGATTCATCCGACTCTGCACAGTATCGAGCTAAATGAAGCACGGTGTCCTTAAATTACCCCTTAATCTTTGTAGGTGTATGAAAATGCAGAAGGAGTTTCGGAAATTCTGCCCGAAATGTAAAACTCATACTACACAATCTATTTCTATTTATAAAAAAGGTAAAGATAGTAAGATGGCATTAGGCGCAAGGAGGCACGCTGAAGACAAGAAGGGATACGGAGGACAGAAGTTTCCAGAACTTAAGAGAACAGCAAAGACCTCAAAGAAAATCACGTTGAAATATACTTGTAAGACTTGTCAAAGAAAGACTATGAAGGAAGGAATGAGGATCCGCAAATTGGAGATCCAACCATAGCTAGGGTGGTATGTAGAATGAAGAGAAACATGATCCTAATACCCAAGCCTCACACTACCTTCATCTTAATTCAATGCAATCAATGCGATGAAAAGAAAGTCGTATTTAGTCACGCTACTGCTGATGTTTACTGTAAAAAATGCGGTGCAATGCTAGTAAAGAGAACTGGATCGAAGGCTGAAATATTAGGCAAAGTCATAAACAATCTTGATTAAGTTGCACAAGCAAGTGTTCGGCAAGTACTAAATCCATTGCAGTATTTATATTGGCAACGAGCTGTATTTCATTTACAATAGAATAGAATTCCTTAAATGGTTTCTTAGAGATAGACGTGCCCAAGTAGAATCCACAGACGCCCGTGTAACAGTATTCGTTGCTGCGAATAGCAGCTAAGGAACCGCAGGTCAAGCCAACAGAGCTAACAAATGATTTTTCAGCTACAGCTGCTATACACGTATTATGAATAGATGGTGTACATTTGGCAACCAATTTTCTGACTGTAACTACATTTAGCAATGGCAGATCCGACGGAAATGTAAGAACCTTCTGTCCACGCATTGAATTTAGAGCTTGAGACAGGTCACTAGAATACCCTAGCCCTTCGGCAACCATCACTTCAATTTTGTCGACTGTTCTGTATTTTCCCTCAAGAAGCTGTGTAGTGTGTGGAGAGCTAGGGCTAGATACGCACAGAATCCTGCTAAACTGGCCGGATAAAATCACTGCATGTAACACGGTTTCAATTAGCGTTTGACCTCTTATGCGCGCTAGTGGTTTTTCAATATTATCTTGCGTAATGAATCTAGACCCTTTACCGCCACACATTATCACAGCTATCATAATGAAATAAATCCTGATACAGATGATAAGAAAATCAGACAAGACAACCTAACAATTTCGTTAGAAGCCCCCATGACATCTCCAGAAATTCCTCCAAAACTCAAATGAGCAATGCATTGGATTAGTCCTGCAATAAGAAATGCAACTACTAAGGTAAGGAGACCTTCGTACCCGGTTACAAGAAACACGATAATCAAGGTTATCAAAGTACTGGATACGAATTTCATTTTACTTTTCATAGCTAGGATAAAGGGAGAACTAAGGCCATCCCAAGCTGCTTTGCCAAAATGTGCCTGTTCTACCATCACATATTTAGCGATCACCTCAGAAGTCAATAAGAATGAAAGGAGTGCGGTGCCGTCACGGATAGATGACAGTGTCGTAAAAATCCCTATAAAATATAAAATCAATGCTGTTGCCCCAGCCGATCCTATTGAATGGTCGTGCATTGCATTTTTCTTCGATTCCCTTCCTCTCTTCACCATCAATCCGTCACCGAAATCAGCTAACGCATCGGTGTGATGCAAACCAGTTATCAAAGTGATGAAGAGAACAACCAAAAGGCTTGTAGCTTGGGGTTCAAGCACAAGTGACAGGCCATACCCAACTAAACCTGCTGATAATCCAATCAGTGCCCCAACGAGCGGAAACAGGTACATGTTTGTCGCTATGTATTTTATGTCGATTGGACTTGATGGACTATGCCGAGCGGAAGGGATTATTGTCAAGAATGAGACAACTGCCACAAACGGCTTAAATACCAAAAATCAAATTCCACCAACCTATATGAGACAGTACTAAGATAAGAGGAAGCGAGAAAACCAAACAGAAAAGCATGGAGGTTATCTTCATAATCTTGATGGCCATCATGCATTTATCAATCGTTATCTTTTCTGTCCCTTCGCCTAAGGCATAACTACCCATCTTCTCAAGCCTCACTCTTAAAGCACCTGCCATAGAACTCATAGGATATCCTGCATTGATACTAGTTGTTTTGTGATGATCCCGCACAAGTATTGACATAGAATTTCTCCAATCTGCCTGAACCATACAAGCTGAGACAACCATCAGAAGACCAGTTATACGAGCGGGTAAGAAATTGAAAATAGTATCTAATTTAGCTGACATCCAACCTATTTCTTTGTAGTATGGATCCGTGTATCCAAGCATGGAGTCCAATGTATTAACTACTCTAAAAGCTATACAACCTACAGGGCCAAGAATGGAATAGAAGAACAATGGAGAAATAATTCCATCGACAGTACTTTCACTAATGCATTCGATAGTCGCAGATTGGATGTATTCTTCATCCAATGTAGTGGTATCCCTCCTGACTATCATTGATAAATTGTATCTAGCTTCCTCCAAGTTCCCTGCCTCTATTGAACGAATGATCTGGAGGGCACATTTCTCCATTCCTTTCAACGCTATTGATATCTTTAACAAGACCGTAAATAGAACAAGGGTGATAACTATTCCCAGGAAAAGAGCTGTCAAAGTAGTTAAGGCTATTGTCAGGAACGCTACGCCAGAAATAAGACAACAGGAAAATATTATTCCGTTTACCTTTTCTATGTTAAGAAGGGAGGTAGAACTTACCGTTCCTTCATCGTGTTTCAAATTCGGAGTCATGGATTCGATTAGTTTTCCGAGCCAGGAAACTGGATGGTACCTATTTTTGGGGTCTCCTAACACTATGTCTAGGAGTATCCCAAGAGCTAAGCCACCTCCCAAGAGAATAAACTGCTCATTAATCATTTTCTAATTCAAGTAAATCCTTTGAGATTTTTCTTATGTCGATCATTGGTTTGATTTCTCTTACCAAGTCTTGGATTTGCTCATCCAAGGTGGTGTCAAGAGTAGCATTTTTGTCATTAGAGTCCATACCATCAAGCGAATCCTCTTTTGGTAGGTTTAGCTTCACTTTGGAGACTACTCCAAAGAACTCCTTGTTTGTCATCAATTTGACAGTCGACATGGCCGTTTCTAAAAGTAATTCGTCTCCTAGAAACTTATTTATCATGAATCCTTTAACAAGTTCTCTGTCAGGAGGTTTTAGAAGTAACATTGTCCCAACGATGCTGGCAAAGCATCCACCTCTTTCGATATCGGCAATGATGATAACAGGAGCGTTTACTTCCTTTGCGAGAACCATATTTGCGACATCATATGGTTGGATGTTAATTTCGGCCGGCGACCCTGCTCCCTCCATAATCACTATATCATTTTCTTTTCTGAGGCTATCTAACGAATTAAGGATAATTGGAAATGCATACTGCAACACGAATTTTTGGTAGTAGTCTTTTGCATGCATAAGCCCATGAGAATGACCTTCTATTATTACATCACTTACGTAGTTACCGTGCGGTTCAAGTAGAACGGGATTCATTCTCACGTCAGGATTTTTTCTAGATGCGAATGCTTGTACCGCTTGAGCCATTGAAATCCTCTCTAAAGAGCTTTCAATCCTGTAAATCTTCGAGGACATGTTTTGAGACTTAAATGGTGCTACCTTGTATCCTCTGTCTGCAAAAATCCTACACAGTGCAGTAACGATCGTAGTTTTCCCCGAACCTGAAGATGTACCTTGAATCATCAAGATTTTTGCTGTCATGGACCCATCGATTTAAAAGCGTCTATAAGAGTGGTGTTTTCGATATGCTTTTTAACAGCAACCCGAATATGTCTTAAACCCATTCCAGTAAACGTGCTGCAATCTCGTACCAATATTCCTCTTTTGTTAAGAAGATAATTGCGCACCTCAACTGAGCTCTGATTTGAAACATCTATCAAAAAGAAGTTGACGTCAGATAGCATAGGATAAAATTTCGTCGTCTTGCTTAGCTCATTCATCATATAATTTCTTTCACGTTGTATTAATCTTTTAGATTTCTCTAAATAGGATGGGTCCTTTAGGACCGTCGTACCTAGTTTTTGAGCTACGCCGTTTACGTTCCAAGAAATCTTATTTTCGAGCATGCGATTTATTAATTTCGGATTACATACACAATAGCCCAATCTGATGCCCGCCAGACAGAATGATTTTGTCATCGATCTCAGTATCACCAGGTTCTTGTAGTCTGAAACCAATTCGATCATAGTATTCTTTTTATCACCTTCATCTACTAACTCAATAAAACATTCATCAATGAAGATCTGAGTATCTGAACTAACATTTTCAATTATTTGTCGCATGGATACCGTTGATAATATTCCTGTTGGGTTGTTCGGATTGCAAAGAAAAACTGCATCACATCCATTAGTTGATTCTTTCAATATTTTTTCAGTATCAGGTTTCCAATTCTTTAAAGGAACAAACTTGACCGTTGCTCCTGCTCTTCTGGCAGAGAGTTCGTATTCACAAAAAGTAGGTGCAGAAATAACAACATTCCTGCGAATGAATGTACGCGCGAAAATGTGGATTAGCTCAGTGGCACCATTACCAATTAATAACCATGATGGGTCTAATCCTATTCCTAGGTAATCTAAAATGCTATTCTTCAATTCCCTACATAACGGATCAGGATAAGTTGTACACAGACTATTTAATTCGCTATACAGGTCACGTAACAAGTGACTCGAAATTCCCAAAGGATTGACATTTGAGCTAAAATCGAGTTGAACCAATCCAGGATTCACTGAATATACTCCCCCATGAAGACAATCTTGGTCAGGCTTGCTTTTCATCATCGGCTTCACCCAATAGCTATTTTCCACCAGCATTATAATGTAGATGTTGGCTATTAAGACACATTGAACATTATTCTCTCTCAGTATCGATGGCTTTTCGTGAAAAGATTATTAGATGTAATTTACTAAGCCAACCTGATGTTAAAGGTTGCACTAATCGGCGCCACTGGAGCGGTAGGCCAAGAGTTTGTATTGGCGTTAAATAAGCATCCGTGGTTTGAATTGACTGCAGTCGTCTCATCTTCAAGATCAGCTGGAAAAAAGTACTTGGATTCTTTAAGGGATCCGTCTTCGGCAATTTTGAGATGGCATAGTAGAAATGAAGTTCCTGAATACGTTCGTGATATGATAGTCACTACCGTAGACCATATTAAGCCAGATTCGTTTGACCTTGTATTCACTGCACTGGAATCTGATGATGCTCTTAAAATAGAGCCCAATTTTGCGAAATCAGTACCTGTCATAAGTACTGCCGCAGCTTTCAGATATGAAAGTGATGTACCCATAATTATACCTGGAATAAATGAAGAACATATCGACCTGTTGAAAGTCCAGAGAAAACAACGAAAATGGGAAGGATTCATATGTCCATTACCTAACTGCACCACTACCGGGCTAGTGATCACACTGAAACCCATCATGGAAAGTGCAGGTCTACGAAGCGTAATCATGACCTCTATGCAGGCTATTTCTGGTGCAGGTAGATCACCGGGGGTTGTCGCTCTAGACATTCTTGATAATGTAATACCATATATCCCTAAGGAAGAAGAGAAGGTCCAAGTAGAGACGAAAAAGATCCTCGGTAAGTTGGACAAAGATTCCATTAGTCCAGCTGCTCTAAAAGTTAGCTGTACTTGCACTAGAGTACCCGTATTGGACGGTCACACTGAATCAGTGTTTGTAGAAACGGAGAAATCTCTGGAGCCAGACGAAGTGAAGCGACTCATGATAAACTTCTCAGATTCAGTTACCATCCGAGGACTACCTTCTGCTCCCAGAGATTACATCGTCGTACATGACGATCCTACTAGACCACAGCCTCGCATCGATCGAGAGATCAATGACGGGATGACAACAGTTGTTGGAAGACTTAGAAAGGACTCTGTCTTTGACCATGGCATAAAATATGTCTTGTTGTCACACAACGAAAAGATGGGATCAGCGAAAGGAGCCGTTTTGATGGCTGAATTGCTAAAAGACAAAGGGATTCTATAAACTTATTTTATTCTTCTAAAAAACAGAGCTATATTTTGAAAATAATACATTTATTAACCCCTCATGATGTAAAGATATCCCAGAGCGATATATGGGTAGATTAGACGATCTTGACTTAAAGATTCTCAGTGAGCTCTCAAAAGACGCTAGTATTTCTGTTCCGAAGCTTTCAAAATCAATTAATGTTAATTCCTCGGTTGTATATAGCAGAATTAAAAGACTCCTAAAAATGGGTTTCATAAAGAAATTCACCATAGTGATTAATGATGAGGCTCTTGGTTTCAACGTCAGAGCTCTCACTGGAATAAATATGGACTCAAAGATGAGGGATAATGTTCTTAATGAATTGTTTAGAATTCCAGAAGTGAGAGAGGTTGCAGAAGTGACAGGAAGATTTGACATATTGGTAACCATGAGTTCCAGATCTCTTGACGAGATGCATCAATTGATCTCAGAAAAAGTGGGTAGAATAGAGGGAGTGCAGAAGACAGAAACATTTATCGAAATGCGCAAGACTATAAGAGAATTGCTATATTCGCATTCAATATCTCAGTAGCCCCGAATGGCAATCGCAAATTTAGAAGGCAGTATACGATATTAATATATTTAGTTAGTTCATTACTGTCACCGTTGGAAGGACAATAACAGATGGATACCTTGACTACCTCTGCATCTTTTGGCAGAGTTTTCCGAGATTATTACGAGCTTACGAAGCCAAAGATATGGTATCTATTAGTATTTACTGCCTTTGCCTCCGCTCTAACTGCTTCCTTCCTTTTCGACATCCCAACTGATCCGCTAATGTGGGTTCTTTTACTCATTGGTGTAGCAGCAGGATCCGCAGCTGCTGACACGTTGACTGGATACAACGATCGAGACATTGATGCAATTATGGATCGAACGAAAGGACGTCCTATACCCTCAGGAAGAATATCCCCTAGAAATGCTTTCATCTTTGGAGTTATCCTAGCAGCAATATCGCTTGTTTGTTCGTGGTTTTTGAATATTTATGCATTCGCGCTGATGGCGTTTGGTTTATTTGACAACATCATTGTGTATAGTAAATGGCTCAAGCGAACTAGCCAGACCAATATAGTTCTTGGGGGCTTCTCTGGAGGAGCACCAGCAATGATAGGATATGTTGCGGTCACTACTCAAAGTATTGAAATTGGGATCATTATGGCGGGATTGGTTTTTCTATGGATTCCGACTCATATTTGGAGCCTTGCACTCCATTCGAAGAAAGACTATGCTAAGGCTGGGATACCAATGCTACCTGTCGTGCAGAATGAGAAAAAATCCGTTAGGGTTATTGCGGTCACTACGATACTAATGGTTCTTTTCAGCATTTTTCCCTTTTTTCTCAACGAATTTGGGATTGTTTATGTATTAACTGCTACCGTTTTTGGTGCCGCCATGTTAGCATTATCTCTATGGCTACTAATGAGACCTAGCGAGAAGGCTGCATGGACCGTGTTCAAATTCTCTAGTCCTTACCTAACCGCAATCTTTATAGCTTTTATAGTTGACGCATTCTTGCACTAGAAGAGCATGACAAGCTATTCGCCACACAAAATCTTTTCGCATTCATAGACTAACCGAGCTACCACAACATGTGCTTCAAGTCCTATTTTTGATATATTGTATAAGCCTGTGAAATTTCCAGTAGTTGTTCTTGAAAAATGCCCTCTAGGGAACCCACCCACTACGAATGCACACGATAATGTGTTTGAAGAGAGAGCGTCTGAGACAACTTTTTCAAAGGTTGAAGTAACACCTATTGTGGAGAAGCCTAGCACTTGCCTTGGTCTTATTGTTTGGTCTATTAATTGGTTAAAGGTTACTCCCTCCTTCAATTCCAACAGGACTTCGGTCCCATTTCTATTTTTTATACTCTTCTTCTTAAAGAGATCTGCCATCAGCCCGTCAAATCTAGAGTATGATTTCGGAAACCGGATCCCTTCTCCAATTATTATACTGTTGCTATCTATTGTTGAAACGTATACTTTGATCTGATTATTCAGATATAGTGGAGAGGACATAACGGCCGCCAATGATAGATGAACTATGTCAGGCCTACCGTGTTTTAATAGGGAGGGATCAGCCTTCATTGCAGCATGATGATAGCTCCTATCAAGAAATGTTTCTTCGGGGTTCCTCCCTAGTCTCGCGGCATGAGCTCTCACTGCTTGATGATTTCGCAAATTTCTAGGAACCAGTTCCAGAGCAGCCTCTGCAATTATGATGGAGCATCCATATTCTTGCTTCATGCAGCCAGACAGAGAGGAGGTTCAAGGCATCCATAAAATAAATCTATGTACTCTGATCATGACGATTGTTTTTTTTTTGTTTATGGGTAACGATTTTCAATGCAATAAAGCGTTCAGCTAACGGAAACTAATTTCTAACAGTTAGCTAGCTTTTACATATAATAAATAATCATAATGATTTATCTAGCCCATTGTATGCCATATTAGAATATCATCTAAAAGGCGTAGATTGGAAACAGCAAAGGAACGAATAGATATTTTAATTGATGCTGCATTATATTATTCAAGCATAGATGTCAAGTTATCAGATGATCAAGCTCGTCTGGCGAAAAAGATTGCAATGAGGGTTCGTACCAGGCTCCCTTACAGCATCAAACAACTTTTTTGTAGGCAATGCAAGGAATTTATCATCCCAGGAAAGAGTTCAAGAATTAGAATAGGACGATCAAATACGAAATGTATCAGAATTAGTTGCCATCGGTGTGGTCACATTTATCGGAAGCTTATATCCCCTTAGCTTCTCGAACCAAGTCATTCTCGCTTCTTGTACTATAGTTGAAGTGTATTTCGAATTTGAATCATGATTTTTACAGTAGACTAAGAGCGGAGGAGAATTGAATTGAAGTCGATAATAATTTATAAGGAGTTAAAAGAGGCTAATACATAGTGTATAATGGCAAAGGCGTATGATATCCCTTCTACAGACCTTATTGTAAAGTTGGCTGAACGATTAAAGAAGGATAAAAAGATTGAGCCTCCTGCGTGGGTGGCATATGTGAAAACAGGTTCTCATGTGGAAAAAATTCCTCAGAATAGAGATTGGTGGTATATCAGATGTGCTTCACTTGTAAGAAAGGTATATTTGCACGGCCCAATAGGCACATCTGACTTAAGAAGTATGTATGGAGGGAGGAAAAGAATCGGTTACAACTTAGACCATCATCGTGATGCTGGTGGTTCGATTATTAGAAAGGCATTGCAACAACTAGAGGCAGCGGGATATCTGACCAAAAAGAAGGAGGGGAGACTAATGAGTGATGAGGGAATGAAGAAGATCGATAGACTTGCTACGGAGATCTTTAAGGAGATTCACACAATACCTAATCTGCAAAGATATGCTTGATGGGAAAGGAGCGCGAGGATGTCTGTAAATCAACCTTCTCCAGAATCAAATGAAGAAGAATTAAAGAAACGTGAGGCTGAAGCTGCAATGCGACAGCGCGCACTGACATTCTTATTGGATCAGAATGCAAGGCAGAGGCTTACAAACATAAGGATGGTAAAACCTGAGCTGGCTACGGCCGTAGAGAATTATCTTATAAGCTCGGCTTCGTCGGGAAGGTTGAATAGAGCGCTAACCGACGAGGAACTTAAGCAAATACTGTTAAACATACGACAGCCGAAAAAAGAATTTAGAATCAATAGAGTTTAGGTTCTCCCCAACCAACCAATCAACCTTCCTGAGAACATTTTGGGGTACTCAGCCACCGATGATCATGAATAAATTATCTTTCACCTTCTCTAATTCGATTCCTTTGAGTTAACTATATTAAGTCTAGCGAGGGTTTTCAACTTCATGAAAGCAGCCATTTTCAGAGAATATAACAAGGATCCTACGAAGAATGTCAAGATCGAAGATGCAGATATGCCCAAATTAGGCCAGAATGAAGTTATGATAAAGGTAGAAGCAGCGGCATATAATTATAATGATCTTTGGGCAATCTGGGGGGATCCCATTAAGGTACCTCTACCTCATATCTCCGGTAGTGATTCCGCTGGTCATGTAGCTGAAGTTGGTGAAAACGTTACAAGAATTAAGATTGGAGATCGTGTGGTTTCACATTCAAATATGAGCTGTAGGGTATGTAATTTTTGCACCTCTGGCCGTGAATATGATTGCGCTGAAAGAACAATCTGGGGATTTCAGACTGGTCCTCTTTGGGGAGGGTTTGCACAATACACTCATTTACCAGAAGTTAACGTAGCAAAGTTGCCTGATAACATATCATTTAATGACGCGGCGGCGATATCTATGGTAGGAATGACTGCATGGCACATGTTAGTTGGAAGGGCCAAGATAAAACCAGGTCAAACAGTGCTAATCATGGGCGGCACCAGTGGAGTGGGGATGGCAGGAATTCAGATTTCAAAGTTGTATAACTGCGATGTCATTGCTACGGCAGGAAATAAGGAGAAGATGGACAAATGCCTTGAATTGGGAGCGGATCATGTGGTTAACCACAGAGAGCCTGATTGGTACAAGAAGGTCAGGGAAATTACAAACAAACAGGGTGTTGATGTAGTGTTTGAACATATTGGGAAGGCTACTTTTGCACAAGAAGTATCTCTTCTGAAGATCGCCGGAACGTTAGTTGCAACTGGAGCAACGACAGGTTATGATTCTCAATTAGATCTTCGATATCTTTTCTTCAAAGGCACTAATTTGCTCGGTTCGACACAAGGAACTAAAGCAGAGTTGGAAGAGGTAATATACTGGACAAATAAAGGCAAGATTAAACCATTAATCAGCACAGTTTTACCATTTAGCGAAATGGTTCAGGGTCATGTTATGATGGCAAAGGCCGAACAAATAGGAAAGATATTAACAACTCCACACAAGCTCTAGGTTTAGCCATTGTGAATGTTCAGAACGCTATTGTTTATTCCAGGGAACAACAAGAGATTCATCGAGAAAGCTAAGCTCCTGAATGCGGATATAATCTGCTTTGATTTGGAAGATTCTGTGCCCTTAGATGAAAAGCAGACCGCTAGGGATTTGGTGTCAGAGGCACTAGATAAGAAAGAAGATTTTGGTAACAGAAATGTGTACGTTCGAATTAATTCATATGAATCAGGTATAGCGATCCAGGACCTTGACGCCATCGTAAGTGATGAAATAGACGGAATCGTGATTCCTAAGGTTAATAATCAGAGTGAAATAAACCACCTAACTCTTAGGTTGAACGAATTGGAACGCAAGAAAGCGATGAGCAAGAAAATAGGAATAATGGCCTCTATAGAATCTGCTCGGGGACTGGTCAATTCGTATTCAATTGCAACCGCTGACTCACGGGTGAAGACGCTTGTATTTGGAGTGTTTGACTTTCTTAGCGATATGGGATTGGATTATGTTCAAGATGGAATTGAATATTCTTTTGCACGTGCAAAGATCCCAATCGATGCGAGGGCCGCCGGAATTGGTGCAATTGATGCAATCTGGCAAAAAGTTGATGATGTAGAAGGATTAGTACGGGATGCTGCAACTGCCAAACGACTAGGATATCAGGGCAAATGCGTAATTCATCCAAAGCAAGTGGAACCAGTAGCTAACGTCTTTATTCCAAGCAATAATGAAATTGACTGGGCTAGGAAGGTAATACAAGCCTTGGAAGAAACAATGGAAAAGGGAAGGGGGATAGGTGCCGTAACTGTGGACGGAAGGATGGTCGATGCCGCTCACTATCGACAAGCTAAATCTGTATTGGACTCCTTGAATACTAAGTGATATGTAATCACATCATTGTATTCATCCGATCTAAACATAATTAATGTAGTCATGGCTTGAAATGCAAATTAGCGATATTTTATGATAAATATAATCACAGAACATGAGCTCAGGACATTTTGTTGGAGGGTACTTTAACATCACACCACAACACCATAACACCATAACACCATAACACCACATTCCTTATCATATTTCGTATGTATTGCGAAAATTCATAAATGGCTCTTTCCCTTAGGGGCACTTTTTGAGGGATCATAATTCATTGTCTGGGTGCTAGCCGTTTCCTATCAAGATTAGCTTTTAGCTAGGACTTCTCGCTAAAAGTGTACTCAAATAGGTAGTAAATTTAATATATCCCAACCCATGCCTTTATTGAGTATATTTTAGGTGAATAGAGGATAATGTCAATTCAACAAGGTACAGCTGGTGGAATGCCAGTCTTAATATTGAAAGAAGGCGCGAGTCAGACTAAAGGTCGTGATGCTCAGAAGAATAACATAACTGCGGCAAAGCTCATAGCAGAGGTAGTACGTTCAAGTTTAGGACCACGAGGAATGGACAAAATGCTCGTGGATTCTCTTGGAGACGTGACTATCACCAATGATGGGGCCACAATTCTCAAAGAAATCGATGTCCAGCATCCTGCCGCAAAGATGATGGTAGAGGTTGCTAAGTCGGTTGATAATGAAGTGGGGGACGGTACTACATCTGCAGTCGTCCTTGCGGGAGCACTCATTGAGAAAGCAGAAGAGCTAATTGGAAAGGATGTTCATCCAACCATTATAGTTGACGGTTATAGAAGGAGTGCAATCAAGGCGATTGAAATACTTAACAGTGTCGCGATAAAAATCCATGGTAATGAGAAAGATCAACTTACAAAAATCGCGAAGACTTCGATGCAAACAAAATTAGTTTCCAAAGATTCAGATCAGTTGGCAGAGCTGGTTGTTACTGCTTCCCTTCAAATAGCTGACAAAACAGCAGCTGGATATCGAGTAGACTTGGATGATATCAAGGTTGAGAAGAAGGCTGGAGGATCTCTGCGAGATACTAAATTGATAAAGGGCATAGTGCTTGATAAAGAAGTTGTGCACGGTGGAATGCCAAAACGCATCGAGAAATCGAAGATCGCTCTGATTAATTCTGCCCTTGAAATAGAAAAGACCGAATTTGATGCAAAGATCAACATTAGTTCCCCTGATCAGATGAAGATGTTTCTTGACGAAGAAAACACAATGCTGAAAAACATGGTTGATAAGATTATCGCTGCAGGTGCCAACGTTGTCGTATGTCAAAAGGGTATTGATGACATAGCACAACATTATCTGGCAAGGGCCAATATTATGGCAGTTCGAAGGGTCAAAGAAAGTGATATGACAAAGCTCGCTAAAGCAACAGGTGCAAGAATCATAAGCAATCTTGAAGACCTTTCAAGTAAAGATCTTGGGGCCGCAGATCTGGTAGAAGAGCGAAAAGTGGAGACAGACAAGTGGGTCTTTATAGAAGGATGCAAGAATCCAAAGGCAGTCACAATACTACTACGAGGAGGCTCACAAAGAGTTGTAGATGAAGCAGATAGATCATTGCATGATGCATTAAGTGTCACGAAGGACGTATTAGAAAGGCCAGCCATAGTCGCAGGCGGAGGAGCACCAGAGGCGTACGTAGCTGGAAAATTGCGCGATTGGGTGGGCACTCTTTCTGGTAGAGAACAGCTTGCTGCAGAGAAGTTTGCAGAATCATTGGAAGTCATCCCTCTTACTTTAGGTCAAAATGCGGGCATGGACCCTATCGATGTGCTGACTGACTTGAGGGCAAGACAATCAAAGGGCTCAAAATGGACCGGAATAGATGTTAGGAATGCAAGAATTGCAGATATTTCCAAGTTGGAGATAGTTGAACCTCTTGTTGTGAAGGAACAAATAATCAAGTCGGCTACGGAGGCGGCATCGATGATCTTACGTATAGATGATGTTATAGCAGCAAGCAAGTCGGCTGGAGGTCCTCCTGGTGGCGGCATGCCTCCTGGTGGTATGGGCGGCATGGGCGAGATGTGATCATTAGAACAGAACTTTGACCTCTTTGAAGAGGTATCTAATTTCTTAGTTTTGTTTTTCCCACCTTCTCCATGTTTTTATTGCACAAACTTGGAAAGGATCTCTACTGGATGTTCAGTTCTTTCTCAATTATGTCTTTTATAGAGGAACCAGTCTCCTGCAAGTCAAGCAACTTTGTTAGGTAATCCACCCAAGAAATATCTCCTAATGCTCTCTTCCAAGATGCATAATTAGAAATTAATTTGTCAAACGATTTATAATGATACTCGCAATACTTGTCAGCTGTCGCTCTAGAACAAATCAAACATACTGCTTTGGTAGTAGCCATTTATTGATATTCATAGATTAATAAAAGTACGGAAGTTGAATACCTGCAAAATTAAAATGTCATTCGATCACTTGACCCAGTGTTAATGGAACTCTGAGGGGCTCTGATATAGGAGATTCTTTTGATGGATCGGTAAACGTAACTACAGATGTAACATTCTTTAACGCATTGTCATTGAAAGTAGTTGCTAGTTGAATTGTGCCCGTCTCATTTGTAGTTAAAGGAGAGGGAAAAGAGGATGTTCTGACCAAAGTTTCGTTTGTAGCGTATACCTCCATTATGGCATTTATTGGTTTGCCGATTACATCCGGATTTGATACATTATAATCTACAAGAAGCTTTACCTGATTCCCAGGATCGACAGTCAAAGGTATGTAATGAGCAGCCGCAAGTTTTAGAGAGATGCTTTTAGGTTGAAGATCCGTGGTTAGATTGGTTGTCAATTCTGTAGTTTGTTGTTGGGCAGGTAGGTCTGGAGTGGATTGGTTTTGTTGTTGAATTTCAATTTCAGGGAGATCGGTGCCAGGGAAGATTGTCACTTGTGCGTCGACGGGAAAAGAAACCAACAGTATTGTAATCAGGGGAAGCAAGACTGTCAACAATCTTGTTAAAGTCGGGGACATGAATTGATTCTGATATCAATCAGATATATATTCTATATTCAACATTTTTTGATGGATTTGTCATTGTTATGAAATCATACCACTTCGACGTCGTGAGGATGGCTTTCTATATACCCAGCAGAAGTGATTTTTATAAATTTTGCATTCTTTTGCATTTCTACAATTGTCTTTGCACCACAATAGCTAAGCCCAGAACGAAGACCCCCAACCAATTGCCTAATTATGTCGACCACGCTCCCTTTGTAACTAACCATTGCTTCTACCCCCTCGGGCACATAGTCATTCAGATCGTCGGATTCGATTACCTGTGAACCCTCTTCACGGTACTTTCTACCCAAAGATGCGTAAAAGGAAGCCATTCCTCTGTACATCTTAAACTTCTTACCGTTCTTCACAAGTGTCTTACCAGGACTTTCATCTGTGCCGCCAAATAGACTTCCAACCATAACAGAAGACGCTCCAGCTGCAAGGGCCTTAGTGGCGTCACCAGATGTTCTTATTCCACCATCTGAGATAATCGGAATATCATAATCTTTTGTTACCTCGGCACTATCGCTAACTGCGGTGACCTGAGGTACTCCAGAGCCTGTAATGACTCGAGTAATGCATATGGATCCAGAACCAACCCCGACCTTTACAGCATCTACTCCAGCTTGGATAAGATCCTTCGATCCATTTCCTGTTGCAACATTTCCTGCTATAAGTTCACAACTTGGAAACGCCTTCTTTATCATTTTTACTGCATTTATTGCGTTATCGCTATGCCCGTGTGCAATATCAACCACTATCACATCAGCCCCGGCCTCGAGCAATGTCTCAGTTCTTTCTAGAAAATCACCCTTGACACCCACGGCTGCGCCTACAAGTAATCTCCCTTTCTTGTCTTTGGAAGCGTACGGATACTGCTCCATCTTGAGAATATCTTTACTTGTAATTAGACCTACTATATGATATTTCGTATCAACTACCGGTAGTTTTTCTATTCTATGTTTATGAAGAATTTCTTTAGCTTCTTCTATAGCGATTCCTTGTTGAGCCGTGATTACATCTCTGCTCATTGAATCAGATACCTTTTTTGTTGGGTTACTCTCAAAGGTTATGTCTCGTCTGGTGATGATACCCAATAGCTTATTATCATTATCTTCCACAAGTAACCCTGATACTCCATAGTCTGTCATCAGCTTTCTCGCATCTGTTACGTTCATGTTCTGGCTAACTGTATATGGTTGCTCAATCATGACGGATTCGGATCTCTTAACTCTCAAGACTTCATCAACCTGGTCAGCAATAGTCATAAATCTGTGTATAATCCCTATTCCGCCTTCGCGAGCTAGAGCGATGGCCATCCCTGACTCGGTGATCGTATCCATATTTGCGCTGATCAGGGGAATGTTAAGAAAAATATTGCGTGAGAGCCTTGTCCTCAGATTAGTTTGACTCCGAGAGATAATGTGTGATCTGGTCGGAACGAGAAGCACGTCATCAAAAGTTAATCCTTCTGTAATCTCCAAATAATACCTTAATTAGGTGTTCAGCAGAGGGATTATAAGTTTTGCCTAAAATTCTTGGACTAATTGCGACCGAGATAAGGGATCAAAGACGGTCGGAGGGTTTGAGGAGGCAACTTATTTAGCCATTTAGATTCATGCGATCCTCACCTTTCAGGGGTCGTTGGAACCAACCAGGGCATCCAAAACACCAACAGGTTAAAATAATATTTCACCAAAAATTTGATGTTGCAGAGGCTTGATCTTTGAAAGGCACAAAATATAATATTGCTATATTTGACACATTTAAGACTCGGAAGGATAAGTTCACTGGAGAAGCGAAAAGACAAAGAGGAATTATCGCCCACCTTGCCTCTGAACAAAGCCCAGAGTTGCGTACAAGAACCTCCATTGCTCATGTGATTGCGAAAAAACATGGGATACTTTGGCAGAACATTTATTCAGGAATCTTTCGAGACCTTGACGAGGTCCTTATCCCTTCAGGCGTAGTAAAGGAGGGAGGCAGACTACCCTTAAGGCGTGGACCAAGAGCCCTACAATTGGAAGGAGTACCATTCTATGAATTAACTGAAGCAGGGTTGTTAGTGGCATCATCAATCGAAGAGCTAGGGAAAGAGCATAGGACCAAGTCCCTAGACGCATTTATTGGTTCACTAAAGCCTGCAAATAGGGACGAAAAGATCCTCTTTGACGGAATACTTCTCTTGATGAGTATTGCTCCTTATTTCGTATCGAAAATAATCAATGAATATATTCATTCGTATAGTATTGGTGTAGTAGATAGCATTATACCTATGAATGTGAAAAACTTTAGATCAGTCATTTCTGAGCATATTGGAGTCGAAAAGGAGCTACTCGAGGCATTTGTGAATTCAAGCGAAGATAAGCAGAATCTCATTATGGATTTTATGAGGATTCTTACTTAATAGAGCGAAAGTCTTTTATGAATTTTATCCAAATTATACAATTTTCCGATCTTCGTTTAAAGTCTTGAATGAAATAGTATCATCTTTTATTACAAAATGCAACAAGTACTGTGCCATGAATCTGAGCAAGATGAAATCTCAGAGTGAAGGAATACGGTTTGTAATGCGGTTCTTAT
Source organism: Nitrososphaeraceae archaeon (assembly GCA_050748485.1). Classification (GTDB taxonomy): domain Archaea; phylum Thermoproteota; class Nitrososphaeria; order Nitrososphaerales; family Nitrososphaeraceae; genus TH5896. Next base: position 28,356 of record JBOGPP010000188.1, read on the forward strand.
GAATATCATGGTCAAGTAGTAATAGTAGGACAAACAGACAAATTCCTAAGAATACAAAATCTTGTAAACCAGGTCAGAAATCTGGTTTTTAGGGATGAATCAATCTTTATAAATAAAATGTATTAATATCTACTGGATACAGGTCGTCTGTCCTTGGTGCATATAAAAAAACTAGAGGTCTATGGGTTTAAGTCGTTTGGTTTCAAAAATTCCGTCCTAACGTTTGATAAGGGGCTTATTGCAGTCACTGGTCCAAATGGTTCTGGAAAGAGTAACATTCTCGACGCGATAATGTTTGCTCTTGGAGAGAATAGCCCAAGGGTACTCAGAGTGGATAGATTTCAGTCACTGTTTCATGACAGCCATAGTACCCATCATAAGATGATCCATGTAAGCCTCACCTTCGACAATCACGATCGAGGAATCCCAATTGACTCGGATAATGTCACCTTGACAAGAGATATGGAAGGACAAGCAGGAGAAAGTGAGTACTATCTCAATGGAAAGAAAGTTACGAAAGGGACAATAGTTGAGCTTTTGGAGATCGTAATTGCTACCTCGAATAAGCTGAATATAGTACAACAGGGGATGATAACTAGGATTTCCGAACTCAATTCTGATGAGCGAAGAAGAATTATTGAAGATATAATTGGTTTGTCTTACTTTGATGAGAAGAGAACTGAAGCCCTAAAGCAGCTAGATGAATCTGATAGACGTTTAGAAGTTGCTTTTGCACGAATCGATGAAGTTAGAAAGAGAATTGATGAACTTGAAATTGAAAGAAATGAACAATTGAAATTTCTCAGTATTGAAAATGAAATCAAGAGATATCGAGCCATCAGGATTTCGAACATTATCGAATCAACTCGATTAAAGACTGAATCAATAGCTAGCCGCTTAAGCAGTTCCAGGTCTCGTTCTTCATCATTGGAAACTGAGATCAGTAAACTGAATGCTGAAATCGAGGGTATCGAACAGGAAAGGGGGAAATATATGAAAGAATTAGATATCACAAATAAAGATAAGGCATTAGTAGAAGGAAAATTATCAAATATTGTCTACCAATCAGAAAGGAACCGAGCAGTTTTAAAAGAAGCAGATCAGCGAATCATAAATATTCAAAGAAGGTTGAAATCAATTGAACTTGAGAAGGCAATGGTCAAGGACAAGCTGTCTAGTTCACAGTTGCAATTAGAAAAGCTTGAGTATAACATTCAATTGAAGAGGTCCGAGATGAGTGATCTTACATCCCAACTAAATACGATAAATAGAAAGATAGACAAAATAGCATCCACAGAAGGTGTGTATCATACTAAAAAGGCTAGTATTGATGGTAGAGTGAATGTTCTACTTCGAATTCAGAGCCATTTTGAAGCAGTCCTCGCAAGGCTGGAGGAGAGAAGGGCACAAATACAGAGAGCTATGGATATCATTGAAGCAGAGGTCTTGTCGTTAAGAAATCAGATCTCTAAGTTCACCATTCTAGGTCAGTTGCAAAGTAATGACCTTCAAATATATCTACAACACCTTCAATCATGTAACAAGTCTGCTGAGAACCTTCTGGATACAAAGAAACGTGTTGAACAAGACCTCTCTACCTCATCACGACTTGTGGTTACTGCACAACACGCTGTATCGCTTAGGCATGACGATATTACTGAGGTCATGAGAAATCCTAATACCGAGTACTTTGCCGTTACAAGTTTGTTAGAGGCCTCAAAGTACCTAGGGATAGTAGGAATAGTACAAGACTTGATAAAGTTCGAAAGAGTCTATGAGAGAGCTATTCTCGCGGCTGCATCAGATTGGATGAGTGCAATTGTAGTATCCGATATTAATTCGATGATTTCACTTCTTAGGTATTCAATGAACAAAAAGTTACCTAGATTTAGAATAATCCCTCTTGATATATTGAATTATCATAGCAGAAAATCAGAAATGCATAAACTTTACGATGCAGACTCAATTGGCATATTAGGAAGTTTAGACAGGTTTGTAAGTTCTGGGTACACACAACTAGTGACGTTCCTATTTCGGGACATAATACTTGTTCGAACATCATCAACTGGCTACGAGTTAGCAAGGAGAGGATTCAAATCGGTATCCTTGTCAGGCATATCATTCGACCCAAGTGGTGTACAGGTATCGATTGATTTCGGATCTAAAGTCTTTGATATGAGCAAAACCGCTCTAACTATGGAGGCAGTAAGAAAATTAGAGTCTTCCACAAAACATCTCAATTCATTTGTTGAAATGAAAAAATCAAACCTTGAAGTACTAACAAATCATCTGTCGAAACTAGAGCAATTGGAATTTAAAGCCGATACCAACGTTACAAGGTTACAGGAAAGAATTTCTTCCATAGGGGAATCGATCTCTAGTATGGAAGAATTGTTAAGGACACGAATCCACGAAGCCTTAGCACTTCAAGAAAAGTGGGAAAGTACTGATAATATGCAAGTGTTGTTTGAGACTCGCCTATCTCAATCCAAATCCCTTACGGGTAAGTTAGTGATGTTGTCAGAAAAGATAGACAAGCTGCATGGAAGTGGGGAATTTGCAAGCTTGCAAAGTGAAAAGAATAATATCTTGAGGACCATCGAGAAAACTGATCTGGAACACAGAGAGAAAATTACTGAATCCACTCCGATGAGGTCCATGGCACAAGCCACTCAACAGCAGATTAAAGAACTCGATGAAGAGGAGAATCAACTTCGTTACGAGTTGCAGCAAAAGCGCAACGAATCAGGTGAAATGCGAAAGAACTTAGATATCGTGGATTCTGAAATCTTGACGCTTAGACAGAGGGAACAGAATATTATCGATTCAACTGGGAAATCTTATGATGTGATATCTGACTACGAACAGAAAATAAAGATGATTCGAGAAAATGAGCGCAAACTGTCTAGGGAATATGCTACCCTAGACCGCGATATTGCCATCGATAAAAGGGACATCGAACAGTTAGGTGTTAAATACGAAGAACTCACAACTGAGCTTAGGTCCTTAAATTATGAAGAAATGCCACAAGACTTAGATGTAGACATAATATTGGAGAATTTGAACGCTGAGTATGATTCTATAAGAAACAGGGTTAACTTACGTGCGAAAGATGCGTATTCTGAAATAATCGAAGGTTATCGAAGTATGTCTGAACGGAGAAATGAGCTTGAGATCGAACGTAACTCGATCATTGAATTCATAGAAGAGATTGGCAAAGAAAAAGGTCAAGTATTTGATGATGCATTTTCCAAGGTAGATCAAAACATCAGACAGACATTCGCCCAAGTGAGTGGTGGTGGATCTGCTTGGCTTGAAATCGAAAACCCCGCTCAAGAAACAAGTGGTATCATGCTAGTAGTACAATTTCCTGACAAACCTAGGCGTGAATCTACGTCGCTTTCTGGGGGAGAAAAAACTATGGCTGCAACAATATTTCTGTTAGCATTACAGTCACTAAAACCCTCACCCTTTTATCTCATGGATGAAGTTGATGCTCATCTAGACGCGCAGAATACGGAAAGATTGCTAAGTGTTCTCTTAAGACGATCTATAGATAACCAGATTATAATGGTCACTCTGAAAGATTCTACCGTTGCCAAGGCAAGTCTAGTTTATGGAGTATATCCCAAAGATGGTGTTTCCCATGTGGTAAAATATAATCATGGCAAAAAGCTGAACCCAAGCATAAAGTCTGATCCGTGATTCTGACGCGTACAGCAGCACCAAAACAATCGTCCTGATTCGTACATGAATTAGTCATATAGGAAACATGAGACAAAATGATCGGGGCTGCTCTCACTTGGATCAGCTCCGCTTTGATTGTTAAGACTTGGCTCTTTTTTGCATTTATCCATCGAATAAGGACATCTAAAATAAAAATTACACCCTCCACTAAATATTTTCTCCCCTTCACGTATCGGAATGGATTTTGTTTTTTGCAAGTTCGAAGGATTTGGTTCAGATACTGCATCGATAAGAGCTTGGGTATACGGATGAAGAGGATTAAATAAGACAGTATCGACTGCACCCATCTCCACTACCTTCCCTGCGTACATGATAGCGATCTTGTCTCCAATATATCTGGATGTGCTGAGATCATGTGTGATATATACGTATGATATTCGGAATCTGTCTTTAAGATCCTTCATTAGCTCCAATATCCCTGCTCTGACTGATACATCTAGCATCGATACAGGTTCGTCGGCTATTATAACAGCCGGTCTCAAGACTAAGGCTCTTGCCAGAGCGACTCGTTGTCGCTGCCCACCAGAAAGGGAGTATGGGTAACTACTGGATAGCTCTACGACAGGCTCAAGTTTAACATCCTCCAATGCCTTGTACACCTTTTCTTGCCGCTCCCTTCTTGTACTGCCCTTGTCATGAATGGTAATTGGCTCCATTATTATATCAAGTATTTTCATTCGAGGATTAAGTGATGTGTACGCATCTTGGTGTACCATTTGGACACTTCTCCTAAACACTATAAGATCTGCATCCTTCTTTTCTGTGATGTCTTTATCTTTGAATATTATGCGACCTTCGTCTGGTTTTACTGCTCGCAAAAGCAGTCTCGCAAGCGTTGATTTTCCTGAACCTGATTCACCTGCAATTACGTAGACTTGGCCCTCATCCAGTCTAAGCGATATGTCGTCAACTGCCTTCACGAGCGAAACAGAGCTTGGTCTCATAGTGCTCATTATACCCTTTGATATCCAAAAGTATTTTTTCAGATTTTCAGCTCTGAGTATTTCTTGCAAGAATGTAGAATTAAACATAAATTTTGCATATATACACTTTCTTACTAGTTTGACGGGTATTTCGTGAATTAACCAAGTCAATTCGTAAATTCCATAGGGATAATTTACCTGAATCACCTAATTGAGAACATCTATAAGCAAAATTATGAGGAAAACTCAACAGTTCTAGGTCAGAGAAACCTAATAATCATATATCTTAATTGCGATAAATCCTATTTCATTTTCAAGAAAAGTGTAACATGAGAACAATTAGAGGAAAGTCTAAATGGAGATAAAATCCAAACCCCGCCTATCATGTCAATGGGAACCCGCCTATCATGTCAATGGGAAAATACCCTGTCAAACACTAGTGCGACTAAAACCACGTAAATGTAGTGCGATGAGGAACACATTTGCTAAGAAAGTATTCCCTTTTTAATAGTATTCCCACGCATTAGTGGGCCACAGAATCGGCCCTTAAATACAGCTCAATTGTATAAGGTCTTGTATTATTCCTAAAACAAAATTGAGTTAATCATGCTTTTATCTAGGCGCGAATTTGTCCGATTGTCATTTTGGTCTGAACGAGTCATTAAGGCTCTTAACTTTTTTGATCCTTGTTACTACGACGACACCAGCTATCGATATTGCAAGAACTAACGCAGCAAGCGGGCCAAATTCTGGAACAATATGTGTCCCAGTAACCTCGATCTGCTCCGATCCATTACCGAATTCAATACTCAATATCCTTGCATGAGTATTGTTCATGATTTCATCATATGGTACTAACTGTCCATCAATGAATACAGCATAAACATCATCATTATTCGATTGCTTTTTAGAGTCTATAACATCCCTCGGAAGCTCGATGATCAATACTCCGTCAGAGAGCGCCCTGATTTCGGCGGCCAGAGTTATATTATCTCTTTGCACCCACATCTCATTCAATTGATTATCACCACTGATCTGATATCGGATCTGATATGATGCATTACCTATTTCCAATTCTTTGGTATTCACGAGATCGGAAGTAGTAGCAGTTTCGTTTAGTTGAGAAATCGTCCCACTTTCTTGTCCGAATACAATGTAAGAAGAACTTCCTATAAACATGAGAAATGCCAATAATACGGAGCTGGTTAGCAGAATATGACGTTGTCCTAATATTTGGACTATAGCGGCATTTATTGAACGCAAATTTCTCAGGTTTAGTTGAAGGTAATGGTTTTAAAGTTTTGGCTATTGATGTTTCATTACAACAGTAATCAGGTCCGTTAGCCTATTTCCTATAATATGGAGGTCTGTTTATACTTTCTCAGGTTACATCTAAATAGGCAGCCTTTAGTACTGGAAGAAGAAGGTCATGGGAGTTGGACGTTGCTGAGGGATCTAAATTCCGAGAATTAAACTTGGCTGATAGACTAGATCTAATTAAGAAACATGCTTCCCTTGAGGACAGGAACATCCAATTTCTCAAGGATTCAACGCACATTTTAGGCTTTGATAATGTGAATAGAATGATAGAAAATGCGATAGGAGTATTCCCCATTCCAATGGGAATCGCGACGAATTTTTTGATTAATGACATTGACTATCTCATCCCTATGGCAATTGAGGAGCCGTCCGTTATTGCCGCAACAAGTAAAGCAGCAAAACTAGCCAAACTAACTGGCGGATTCCGTGCTGAAGCAGATGATTCCCTAATGGTTGGTCAAATTCAAGTGATTCCAGATCACAAGTCGTATGAAGGTATTTCAAGAAAGATTCTCGATAAAAAAGATGAGTTGTTTAAGATTGCCAATTCCACGGCTAGATCGTCAAAAGTGAAGGAAATAGAAGTCAGAGCAGTTCAAGACGAGAGCCAGGTGGGTGTAGGCACCATGATCATCGTTGAACTTATTATCAACACTCATGATGCCATGGGTGCCAACATAGTGAATACGATGTGCGAAACGGTGGGTCAGGCCATTGAGAGTATAACTGGTTGCAGGACGATATTGAAGATTCTTTCAAACTATTCTGCACGGAGACTAGTTAGATGTAGAGCTACTTTCCCGAAAAATCAAATCGGTGGAGACTTCATTGTTGAACGAATCCTGTATGCATATGCTCTTGCCTATTCAGATGTCTATAGAGCTGTCACTCACAACAAAGGTATAATGAATGGGATTGATGCCGTCGCTCTGGCGACTGGGCAGGACTTCCGTGCCATTGAGGCTGCGGCCCATGCTTATGCTAGCAGAGGAGGCAGTTACAGATCATTGACAAAGTGGTTGAGAGATGAAAATGGCAATCTTGTTGGCGAATTGGAAATTCCTATGGCAGTAGGGATTGTGGGGGGAGTGACAAAGGTACATCAGATGGCTGAGACGAGTTTGAAGATTCTAAAAGTCAATTCATCCCAAGAACTTGCGATTGTGATCGCATCGGTGGGTCTAGCCCAGAATTTTGCAGCGCTGCTTGCCCTGGCTTCGGAAGGGATCCAGAAAGGGCACATGAAACTCCATTCAAGAAACATTGCTTTTATGGCGGGGGCAAGGGGTAGAATGATAGACATAATTTCGGAACACCTAGTCAAAGAAGAAGAAGTAAATCTGTCTAGAGCAAAAGAATTGCTGGATAAATTCAGTCAAGATTGTGATATCAATGATTAGATATATACAAAGGATCGGGCGTCTCTCAAGCATTTAGCCATGTCTGTAGTTAAGTTCGCAATTCCAAAAGGCAGTATTGAAGAAGCAACATTTAGGGTACTCGAACAAGCATGGCAGACTGTTAGTGGTCATGGTCGAACATATCGCATCAAGCTCAGTGATCCGGATATCGAAGTGAAGATACTACGGCCCCAAGAAATTCCTACCTATGTTCAGGAAGGTTTCTATGATGTTGGAATAACCGGTAAGGATTGGGTCAGAGAGGCCAATGCATACGTATCTCCCTTACTAGATTTGGAGTACGGGCATGTTAGCCAAGTTATTGCAGTCCCGGAAAGTTTTCCGGTCAATAATTTATCTGATTTGATAACAGAATTCGCAGAGAAGAGAAAGACTTTAAGGATCTCATCTGAATATCTTACGACCACTTCCTCACATCTAAAGTCTAATAGTGCATACAATAAGTATTTTGGAGACTCTGATCCTCTGATCATTACCCCATGGTTGCGGATAGGAACAAACAAGAATGTGCAGATATTCCTTTCTTTTGGTGCTACAGAAGCTAAGCCACCTGAAGATGTAGATGCGATCTTTGATATTACAGAAACAGGAACAACCATAATGCAAAATAATCTTAAGATTATTGATACTGTGATGGAGTCTTCTGCAATATTAATTGCGAATAAGACGTCTTTAAAGAATATGGCTAAGAGAGAAAAGATTGCAGATATGCTCGCTCTATTGAAGGGAGTAGTTGAGGCGAGAAAAAAAGTTCACATTTTTATGAATGTGGAAGAAGAAAATGTTAGTTCCATTCTTGAAAGTCTTCCCGCTCTAAAAAGGCCTACAATAAGTAATCTTAGTGAAAGTGGATGGTATAGTGTTAGTACAATAATAGATAAAAACGAATTTATCAAAATCCTGCCGTTATTGCGTAAAAGAGCTCAAGGTCTTGTTGTGAGTGAACCAAGACAAATTCTCCAACTAGACGAGATCAATATAGATCACCACTTGGAACATAATTCAACAGATGAATTAGTGCGATGACCCTAGTTAGCGCAGAAAATTTGATACCGATCCACTTAAACCATAGTATTACAGTTCCTGAATGTCTACTTAATTTACTATTCTATCTTTTACCACCAATTTAGGTTAATCCATCAGAATAAATTACATTTTATGGCTAGAATTAATAGAAAATGAGAAAAAATCTAGAGAATTGATGCCTGCATGTATATAAATTGTAAAGGCGATAACAAGTCTTACAAACAGTATATTGACAAGATACGGTTTTTGAGGGTAAAGAGATGATACATAGATGGATAACCTAATGCATATCGCTGCTACGGATAGCAAAAGTAGATAAAAAGATGAGCCCACTTGTAGGACAGTGATAAGAAACAGGTTATACCGGTTTTGGAAACGACATGTTAGATGATTTTATTCATGGAAGTTAAGATCAAATATAACCCGCCACATGATCTCGAAATTAAGGGCATTGTTAGATAGTGCAAGAGTGAGAAATATTCCGATTTTTTATTGAACGATAAACACGACATTTCCGATGCCGAACCTAAAATATGGGTCCACATGTCATACAATTTACTCCTGGATCCAAAGTGACTAACGAACTTGAACTAAGCTCAACTGATTTGTCGTTCTAAATAAGCTACGGATCATTTTACAATACCAGTCTCTATGAGCAGTTAAAATGCGTATATGAAGGACAAGGAGTCGATACCCTTGGTTACTATACAAATGTTAGATGCAGAAATTCATGATAGGTTACTCTTGTCTGATAGTATAGTTCTTTTGCAAGGATTCGCAGAATCTTTCACTTACTTGTTAATGGCCTAAAATCTATTACCCCAGAGATGTCCATTATGTCCAATTCGTTAGCCATTTCATGAGCATCTGGCGTTTCATCATCTTCGTTCATACATCTATCATAGAAATTGCATTTGGGGCATTTTGAATTCCTCTTAGCTTGAGATAGCCTAGGTAAGATAGACACATCGGAATGTTCAAGCGCCTTTCTGAAGAGATTTTTTCTTCTCACCATTTCGTTCCTTAAAATTTCTCTAACAATATCATCTCTTGGCAGATGAACACTCCAACTTTCTATGAATGGCCCTTTCCCATCATGAGGCTGAAGAAAATAATCCCCCTTTGAATCACTTTTTATCCACCTAAGTTCTTTCGTGTTATACCTGATGGAAATGATCCCTCGTTCGACATCCGTTATTACAAGATAGTATAATAACTGTCTTAGATATGATTTGAACTTTTCATCAGTCATGTTCAATCTACCGAAGTTCAAAGTGTCTTTGAGTTCTACAACTAAATCGTTAGACATTATATCTGGATGCGCCAGTATTCCATCGAATTCAAGATTCGCCTGTGACACGCCTATCTTTGCTAGTTGAGTTATGACAAATTCGCTAGACTCTCCTCTGATAAAATGATATATAGATTCATCGGATATCGCATCGACTTCTGGGAATCTGCGGGAATAGTACTGTTTTCTTATACAGGACGAAGGGATGATATCTGAAACATGTACTTCGTCTTCGGAACGCCTTTTCTGCTCATATCTAGATCTTAGATTTAGTTTGAGTAGATTAGTGAATTCGTCATCCCTTCTGACTACTATAGTCATATCTTAGAAAGATAAGGTGCAGATCCGTGCACAAAAAAAACCTCAAAGTGATCATCTTTCCAAGCCATAGAGAATCGTTGTCTTTTAAGTTGAACTGAACGGTTCATAATACAATACCGATAATTGGATTTGATCCATTTTTGTGTTCCTATCATCATGGATTAACTGGATGTTATCAAAGTCATGCCTCCTCTGGGCTTTATCATCATTGATGGAAATAAAAACTGCTAACTGTGAAGATGATTACGTTTAGTCGCAAATTGATATCCATACCAGTTGACAGGCGGATTAGAAAAAAATCTATATCAACACAGCAATTTTGTTTTGCTAAATGTATGCCAAAACCGACATTAGGACATCCTCATCCTCATAACCTAGAGTATTGCTATTAATTTGAATGGAGTCGTACCTCATAGGACGTCGGAATTTTACACCACTAGAGTTATCTAATGAAGGTCCTCCCGACGTACAAGATATATTCCTGTGTCATTCCCCTTTAACTGCAACATAAATTGTCCGAGAATAGTAGTGATCTGGGATGGTGTTGAGAATTGTTGATGTAAAAAATGTACGATTAGATGTTGAAAAATTTAGGAAGGCACGAATAACCTTATCAGAAGATATCATAAAAAAAACAAGTACTATCATAGCGTCAGTAGAAAAGTCTGGTGACAGGGCACTTCTTAAATATACTCAAGAATTCGAAGGCATCGAATTGAAAAGTCTTAGAGTGTCTGAAGACGAAATCAGTTCTGCGTTCAAAAAGGTCACCTCTATGCAATTGAGATCGATACATGCTATGCGACAGAGATTGATTAAAAGCGAATCAGATCTGCTTGATCATCTGAATAACATCGAGTCACGATTTGACCAACTGAAAGTAACGAGACTACTTAGACCTGTAGAAAGCGTAGGCTGCTATGTACCCGGAGGAAAAGCTAGATACCCTAGCACCTTACTAATGTGCTGTACTCCAGCTAATGTCGCCGGAGTAAAAAGATTAGTAGTGCTCACTCCACCTCAGAAGGATGGAAGTATCGATCCTCTGACTCTTGTGGCTGCTGAAATATGTCGAGTACGAGAAGTTTATAAACTTGGAGGAGCCCAGGGAATAGCCGCACTAGCATTCGGAACGAAAAGTATTAGGAAGGTGGACAAGATTGTGGGACCTGGCGGTATTTTTGTAACCGCTGCCAAGACTATGGTATCTAACAAGGTTGCAACAGATATGGTCGCAGGTCCTACAGAATTATTGATATTCGCTGATTCAAAATCTAATCCCCGACTCGTGGCTCTTGATTTGATTTCTCAATCTGAGCATAGCAATGATACACTTTGTGGGATGGTTACAACATCAAGACATATGGCGATGCGAGTTAGGGAAGAGATTAATGAGCTTATCAGAAGCAAAGAGGGTGTGCAAAGAAGCGATATAGTTACGGAAAGTCTCAAGGAGAATGGTTTTATTGCAGTATGCAAACGAGAATCTGATGCCATCGAGTTCATAAATGAATTCGCACCTGAACATTTAGAGGTAATGACTGTTAACGCAAGTTCCGTCGTTAAAAAAATAAGATCTGCAGGCCTCATTCTTATTGGAGAGTACACTCCATCAGCAGCTAGTGACTATTGTCTAGGTTCAAATCATGTATTACCTACGTTAGGATTTGCTAAGTCGCGAGCTGCCTTATCTGTCTTGGATTTTCTAAAGATGATAAGTTGCATCGAATTAGACCGAGGAGGTCTAGAAAAGATTGAATCCTGTGTCAAGGAAATCACGACCGCAGAGGGGTTATTTAATCATTACAAAGCGGTAGAAGGAAGGTTTTTGAGATGACGTTAGAATGGCTTTCAAAAAGGCTGCTGGAACTGTCCAGACTTGATGCATATATCAAACCTACAAGTAATGACAGAGTTATAAAAATGGATGCCAATGAGAACCTTGCCCTGGCTCCACAGTTCCTTAATGATATTGTGTCTAAGGCAGTCTCCATGACTGACTTGAGATATTATCCCGGAGAAGAATTAGAAAGGGTTTACGCGCAGTTATCACGCTATTTGAACTTAAACAAGAAACATATTGCTGTTAGCAACGGTTCAGATCAAATCATAGAATCTCTGTTATCGACGCTAGGAAAACGGGCTAATGTTACTATCGTCGAACCTACTTTCTCATATTTCATAAACCGATGCAAATTGCATGACATACCGATTGAAAGTATTCCTTTGAATGAAACGGATAATAGCATTCCGTATTCAAGATTCATGAACAGTGCAAAGAAATCGAATATTGTCTATATTTGTTCCCCAAATAATCCTACAGGAAATCAGTTTGACAGAGAGACTATGTTAGACATGGTTGAATCACTACACGACAAATTAATAATAGTTGATGAAGCGTATGTAGAATTTGGGAACTATAGTCTATCCCAATTTGTAACTAAATATGATAATCTGATCGTTCTTCGAACTATGTCGAAAGCCTTTGGATTAGCTGGTGCTAGAATAGGGTATCTAATCTCCCAAGAGAATTTGGCAGAGATTTTTAGAACACAGATCCAATCCCCTTATCCAATTAATAGCTTGTCACTTGCAGTAGCCACATCAGCCTTATCCGTTTATCAATATTTTTTCGAGATAATTCAACTAATCAGACAACAAAGAGATAAGATGTTTCTAAATCTTAGTAAAATGCAAGGAATTAAGCCTTTCCGATCGGATGCAAATTTTGTCTTTTTTGAATCATTTGATTTATACGACTCAATTCAAGAAGGACTACGTCAGGAATCGATATCAATTAAGGCTTTAGGTGATTTTTATGGATATAGCGGATGCTTTAGGGTTACAGTGGGTACTGAGGAAATGAATAATAAATTCATATGCTCGATTAGAAACATCATGTCAAAGGATGGATGAACTGTCTCAGTCACCAAGTTTCTTTAATGAAGGTGACGAAAGTTCTGCAAGAAAAGATATAGATGCTATTCTTTTTGATGTCGACGGAGTTCTAATAGACACTAGACTTTCATATAACCTTGCTATCAAAAAAACAGTTAAACATGTTCTCGCCTTAGTAAGTAGTGTCGAGCCAATCCAGTCAGTTTCAGACAGCATCCTTCTTAGAATGCGTAGAACTGGAGGTTTTAATAACGATACTGATACCACCTATGCCCTAATTCTTACTTCACTCGTTAGTCAGAGTACGAGTACGAAAGAATTGGAAAGCCTTCTTTTTGATATAACCAATAAAATTGATGTAGGAGGAATAATTTCTGTAGAAAGGTATCTATCGACAGTCTTTTCTAGTACTGCAGTAGAGAAAATAAAACATAAGTTGAGTTATCCTGGACCTGTTGGCAGGAGCATGGTGACAACAGTATTTGATGAAGTTTTTTACGGAGCAGAATTATTTAAGCAAAGATACGGTATTTTTCCTCAATACTATTTTGGTGACGCTCTAATCAATAATGAGAGGGTTGTGATTACCAGACGTACTACAAGATTCCTGTCCAAAATATTTGACGATAAAATCGGAGTTGTTTCAGGTAGGAGTAAATTGGCCTTTGAGTACTCTCTTGGAGGGGAATTGTCAACTTTTAATCGAGAAGCATGTATATTTTTGGAAGACGAACCAAGAAAAAATGCAAAACCTAATCCTTACGGGATTAAGAAAGCAATGAAACGAATGCGGGCTAAGCATGCTATATACGTAGGTGATTCTGTAGAGGATATAATTATGGTTGGAAAGGCGAAAGAGGAGATGGGGCTTGAAATTGAATTCATGGGAGTGTATGGATCGAGTGTCAAGCCAGTGGAAACTAGGAAATTTCTTAAGCAAAAAGGTGCAGAAATAGTATTAAGGAGCGTCAATCAAGTGCCAAATATATTAAATAAAACAATGTGAATACTTGATTGCATTTGATTGAAGAAGGAAAGCAAGAAAGGATTGCAGAAACAACGCGCTCCACAAAAGAAACAAATATCAAAGTTAGAGTCAATTTAGACGGATCAGGGGAAGCGAACATCTCAACCGGATTGCCTTTTATTAATCACTTGATAGACTCTCTCGCAAAGCATAGTATGGTGGATATCAATGTACTTGCGATCTCAAATGATAATATTGTACATCACTTGATCGAGGACACGGCTATCTCGCTTTCTCGTGCTCTCGACAAGGCGCTAAGCGACAGGAAGCATATCATAAGGTTTGGATATGCGATCGTCCCGATGGACGATTCTCTGACGGTAGCTTCTCTCGACCTAGTTAGGCGGCAATATAGCAAGATTTCCCTATCACTCATCAACCATTTGATTGAGGGAATATACAAAGAAGATATAGAGCATTTTGTTCGATCCCTTGCGGAGAACCTTAATGCATGCATCCATATAGATGTTAAGTATGGAGAAAATGATCATCACAAGGTTGAATCTGCGGTTAAAGCATTTGCAATCGCATTACGTATGGCTACAAATTTTGATCCTAGGAGTCAAGGTATTGCAAGTACTAAAGGAGAGATTTAATGGCCAAGTTGGCTATATTCGACTACGGTGCTGGGAATCTATTTAGTTTAGAATCTTCAATGCGGAAAAATGGAGCTAAACAAGTATCAATAATAAGGGACATGGACACTTTGGATGAATTCGATGGCCTGGTTCTTCCCGGAGTCGGGAATTTCGATCCTGCTATAATGTCTATTGAACCCTTCAAAAGATCATTAGAAAAAGCCTCTGTAACGGGAACGCCAATTCTTGGCATATGCTTAGGAATGGAAATGTTTCTGGAGAGAAGTGAAGAAGGAAAGCTGAATGGACTCAAGATGTTGAAAGGCTACGTAAAGATGTTGGACAAGAAAAAAGTAAAAGTTCCTCATATTGGATGGAACAACCTGAATATTACGAACAGGAGAAGCAAGTTACTCAGTGGAGTACAGAACGAATCATGGGTATATTTCGTTCATTCATATAGAATTGTATCACAAGAAAAAGAGATTACTATGGCAAGCACAGAATATGGAACTAAATTTCCTGTAGTTATTGAGAAAGGTAATGTCTTTGGGACTCAGTTCCACCCAGAAAAATCAGGTGTAATAGGTGAGAAAATAATTAGGAATTTTATCGGGGTGTGTATTGAGAGTAAATGATGGTCATTCCCGCTATTGATTTGTTGGATGGGAAAGTTGTAAGACTGGTGAAAGGGGATCCCAACCACAAGACCATCTATAGCGACAATCCTATTGAAGTAGCTGAGAGGTGGGCCTCTGAGGGGGCAGATATGTTACATATAGTTGACTTGGATGCTGCCTTACAGACTGGAGATAACAATCGGAAAATGATATATGAAATTGCAGCATCAGTCCAAATACCGGTACAGGCCGCTGGAGGAATAAGATCGGTTGAAATTATTAATGAAATGCTGAGAAGTGTGAACAAGATCGTTCTGGGCACGATCGCTTTTCAGGAACCGGGTCTTATAGAAAAGATGATCAAGAAAAAAAAAGAAAGAATTGTACTTGCGGTAGATCATCGGGATGGAACAGTGGTGGTCAATGGTTGGAAAGAAAAAACGAATTTGTCGATTAATAATGCTATTTATGATTTTCGAGCAGTGGGCATTTCAGAATTTCTGCTGACGAGCGTTGAAAAAGATGGTACTCTTTCTGGTCCGGATTTTTCTAGCTTGCGCCATGCTTCGGCATTCCCTGGCATAAAAATAATTGCAAGTGGAGGAGTTTCCAGCTTGGAAGATATCTTACGAGCACGCACTGCTGGATGTTCTTCAATAATACTAGGCAAAGCGCTCTATGATAGAAGGATAAGTGTTGCACATGCGAGAGCCCTAGCGTAAAGATATGACACTTGCAAAAAGAATTATTCCTTGCTTGGACGTTGATGCAGGTAACGTTGTCAAGGGTGTAAACTTCTCGGATGTGAGAATCGCAGGTGACCCAATATCTTTTGCAAAAAAATATACTCATGAAGGAGCAGATGAGATAGTCTTTCTTGATATCAATGCTTCGCATGAAGGCAGAGAAGCTCTCAAGACTGTTATCAAAGAAGTAGCACGGGTCATCAATATACCATTTACAGTAGGAGGCGGTATCAGGAGTCTACATGACGCACGAGAAATCTTGTTGAGCGGGGCTGATAAAGTCTCAATTAACACAGCAGCGGTAAAGAATCCTGAACTTGTGTCTCAATTAATGAACCTTTTTGGTAAACAATGTGTAGTTGTGGCTATGGACGTAAAGCGGCATTACATTAGCCACTCGACTGAAAAGAAGAGTTACTGGTTTGAAGTAAGAATATTTGGTGGCCGCGAAGGTACAGACATAGAGGCAATAGGATGGGCCAAGAGCGTAGAGAAACTCGGAGCTGGAGAAATCTTGTTAACTAGTATAGATACGGACGGGACTGAAAATGGATACGATCTAGAATTGATTCGAGCTATCAGTAGAGCAGTTCGGATCCCAGTTATAGCTTCTGGTGGATGCGGATCACAAGAACACATATTAGAGGTATTTCGTAGGACCGATGTAGAAGCTGCTTTAGCTGCCTCAATCTTTCATTATGAGAAAGCGACGGTCAATTCTGTAAAACAGTATCTCAATGACAATGGGATAAATGTCAGAATTTGAATAATTATTGTAAATCGAATTGGGCTAAAATGCTCATAAAATCGTACTTGGTTTCCAAGCTTTCGAAGTAGTACTGACTACTTTGTAGCATGGCTCTATTCTTATCGTCACAGGTCAATACTACCAATAAAGAGAAACCACTATATATTGTATATAAGTACAATGACAGCATCTGGGAGGAAATAGGTGATAATTTATTCTAATGACATATAATAACATATACAAACATGTTTCATGAATAATTGTTACAGATAGATAACTCTAGTTGCGAGAACTGTGTCAAATCAACTATTTATTGAAAGACGGAACATAGTTATCAAAGCAATTTCTAGTCTCCTTACATGTAGCATTAGTATATTAGTTCGCTCGTGAAAACTATCAAGGCAGATTAAGGTTGGATCATTAATCTTTTTAAAGAAATTAAGGCCTGTTGTTTGGTAGGCAAATACAATATCTATCATATTATAGTACAATAGTGAGATATGGAAATAGCACAGATGCAAGCAGTATTCTGTAAGTTAATCTTCAAAGTGTTTATGCAGGATTTCAAGCGTTATAACTTGCCAACGTGTAATAGAATTGCAAATTCAAGTTATTTGAACAATGTCCTTCAAATTCGGCGTCGAAAATGGTCGATTTTGTTAAATTCGTTTCGAAAGAACTAATTACAGGATACCTACTTACACGGCAGGGTAAAGTAAAAGGTAGCACCTTTCTCTCCATCTGTGTTATTTTGGACCCAGATTCTACCTTCATGTGCCTGTACTATACTCTTTGATACGAATAATCCCAACCCAGTACCCTTTTCTGACTTTGTGACAAACTTTTCAAAAACCCTTGACATGATGGCAGGATCTACGCCACAACCAGTATCTCTTACTGTAACAACAGCAATTTGCTTCCCTTCTTTTTCTTTTTGTCGTTCTCTTCTTAAAGTTACTGAAACATTTCCTTCATTTGTGAATTCCAAAGCATTGCCTATTATATTACGCATAACTTGTGATATCCTTTCTTTATCAGCTTCTACAACTATATCTTCATCTGGAGGTTCATACAATATAGCTATACGTTCCGCGCTACTCGTGGAATTCTTACCTTGCTGACAATAATCTTGTACTATATTGAAGAGCAAATCATTCAAGTTGAACTTACCCTTTCGTAAAGTTAATCTCTGACTCTCGATTCTACTTGCGTCCAATATATTTTCTGCGAGTCGTTGGAGCCGTTCGGCATTTCTAATGATGACATCCAATGATTCTTGTTCCTTTCCTTTCATGTACTCCTTCTCGTATCTGAGAAGATGAGCTAAACCAACTATGGGTTGAATAGGTGTCCTTAATTCGTGTGCAGCTACATTCATGAACTCTTTTTGCATTTGATTTGCCTTTTTAGATTCTAAATTAATAACTCGTTCATTCCAAAGCAATTCAAACATCCATCTGTACAAGTCTGCGCTTCTTTTATTATTTGAATAGATGGCAAAACCAATTGCTTCTAGAAAACTCTCTGCTTCGGGCTTTACAAGTTCTACCCTTAAGAACTTTATGCCATCTATTATGTAAAGCCCGTGCTGTGAATTGCTGCCGTCAATTAATTTGACATTCGGTGGGGCATCAAATATTTTTTCCTGAATCCGCTTATTTTCGTTAGATAGTGGACAGATAATCTTTATAATCACGCCATTCCTAGACGCATTCAGCAATGAATCAATTACACCAAGTCTATCTATCCTTACCAAAGCTCTGTCATTGGGAAGAAGTAACACTACTTCGTTTACTACAGATTTGGCCAGATCGATCAAAATTTCACCTATTTTCTTAGTGTCATTGATGATTTCGAAGAATTCTGCTTGTATGCCCCTTTCTATTTCCTCAATTCTCTGTTCAGCTGGTATTGACTTATCCCAAAGACTATTGAATAAGTACTGTTGCTGCTCAATAATTCCCCTGAAATTACTGTAAATGATATGTGATTGGATTGATGGTTGGAGTGCAGCGTTAGAAATTGCGATACCAATATAATCTTCGTTTCTTACAGCAAAGTTTGCCTTAATCCCCTCTACATGGCGAACTACTTCGGCAAATCTCATTAACTCCTTACAATAGATAATGTTTTCACTGTTAATGTCGGTTAGGAGTCTTAATCTAATACCTTCTTCCTTTTCGGCATTCTCCATCAGTTTCTTGTAAACTTTAAGAACAAA
The DNA here is from genome assembly GCA_050748485.1 of Nitrososphaeraceae archaeon. Taxonomy (GTDB): domain Archaea; phylum Thermoproteota; class Nitrososphaeria; order Nitrososphaerales; family Nitrososphaeraceae; genus TH5896. The sequence goes on from JBOGPP010000188.1 coordinate 47,243, forward strand.
TGCAGGAGCATTAGAATCACCACAGGCATCAATTCTATCTTCATTTGATAAAAACTGTAATATTGTATTCATTATATTTTGTTCACCATACAATACTTCAGTCTTTTTAGAATGATTATTTTGAGAAGACGTCAAGTATTTAGCAAATAATGTATTCCGGATTTATAATTAAACATTACTACGTTTTGGAACTGTTATCATGTATGGACAATACGTGTTTGATGAGAGATTAAGTCTTCACTGCTCTTGTGATGAATTGTTACCCAAGGAGAAATGGGAAGGCCTGAACGGTAGAAATGAGAATAATTTACTTCTAAAATTCATATACTGATAACAGTTATTTCATACCGGTGATGGAGTGTTACCCATATTGTTGAGATACTATGTATAGGAGATGAATTACTTTCAGGATTAGTTCTAAATACCAACTCAAAATGGCTCTCGAAAAAGATTACAAGAATCGGAGGACATGTAAACAGAATCACAGTCGTAGGTGATGACATTTGTGCAATATCATCTGCTATAAACGAATCTCTAGAAAGAGGGATAGATTGTTTAATCATATCAGGCGGTTTAGGTCCAACTCCCGACGACAAGACATTGGAAGGTGTTTCTTCAGCATTAGGGCTTAAGCTTGAATTGAATGAATTGGCTGTGGACATGATGAAAAAAAGCTATGAAAGACTTTGTATAGATTACCAGCTAAATGAATTTCGGTTAAAAATGGCCACGATACCTAAGGGTTCTATGCCTATTCAAAATATGGTGGGTATCGCCCCAGCTGTCCTGGTAGAAGTACAGTCAAGACATCGAACCAGTAGCAAGATTTTTTGCTTGCCAGGGGTCCCAAAGGAGTTAGAAGGAATAATTTCATCTTATGTAACCCCAATACTTAAGAAACATATTAGCGCAAAATTTCATGTCATCGAAAATACTCACGAAATAATCGGAGTAGGTGAATCTATGCTTAGTCCCATTCTCTTTAAGATAAAGAATTCTAACCTACCAACATCAATGTATGTAAAAACACACCCTAAGGGATATACCATCGACCATAAGCCAAAATTACAAATTCAAATTGTTTCTAAAGGTGAGGATAGGAAAATGGTCCAATCAAAATATAGAGAAATCTTCAGTCTTCTAATGGATGAGATTGATAAGTTGAATGGGAAGGTTATCGGATAAATACGATATCAAGAGCAACAATTGTTACATAAATATGATCTTCGTACACCATGAGGATGAATTGAGTGATTTATTCTTCATGTGCTATCTCCTTGTATATTCCGCTAACTGAACAATTTAAGAAACTGTTCTCAACCGCTGCTCTTCATCCATTCATTGCATAAAAATACACTTTATCTGGTAAAAATAGGAAACGGCAAATGATGTGAGAATTGTACTAAACAAATTCAAGTCATTGCAATTGCCATGGGAGTAAATCAAGAAAACATGTCTGCTAGTAGAGATCCAACATTCCGATGAATAGCATGACTGTATTAAAATAAATATTCGATGCATTAATGAACAGAAATGTTGAAAACATATGACAAATGGTAAAATCATAGTTCTAGAGGGAATAGATAAATCGGGGAAAACAACGCAGTCAAAGCTACTCGTGGATTATATTAGCTCTACGAGATGCTTTAAGGCAGTGCAAATGAATTTTCCTAATTATAACACCTTTAGTGGAATCGAAATCCATAGACACCTAAAGGGCCAGACACTATATAATCCACATGCCTTGCACGTTTTGTTTACACTAAATAGATATGAAGAGAAGCCAGCCATAGAAAGATTACTCGATGAGGGATCGGTCATAGTTATGAATCGTTACTATCAGAGTAACATTATGTATGGATTAGCTGATGGAATCACTAATCATGAATGGCTTGAATCTCTTGACGGGGAGATGCCGCAAGCTAATCTAATCATAATACTAGATATATCTGTAGAGGAATCCATGTCCAGAAATCCCAATCCAGATGTCAACGAACAAGATAAGAATTATCTTAGAAAGGTAAGAAGTTACTTTATTAAATATGCCAATACCTACAATTGGAAGATAGTTGTTGCAAGTAACAAGTCAAAGGAGGACATCCACAGTGAAGTAATTAAAATAGCTAAACAACATGAGATCATCTGAATTTACAACCCAGCTGCTCAATTCGTTACGTACTTGTTAAGGGCGTTTGTGGTGTTCAACGCTTCTACTTTTTTCGATGATGATGAACCTGGAGCTCCTTTTTGCTATTTAAATGTGTACAAGTGATATAGATTCATTATCAACTTTTCTTAACTGAAAGGTTACGATGGTCGCAGATATTCAACAAATTAAGTAGATACTTTTCTGGTCATTGACTAATTTCAGAGACTATTTCGCCGTTCAGGGGATCAATGAAATATGTGAAATTATTCATCCTATCCGTTACTTTCCATGCGAAATAATTGGCATTGTTTATAGTCGGGTGAGAATCACCTAAATGCGTGCCTATATAATTGGAATTAAGGTTTGATTCGTAGAATGACCCATTTCCTTTTATGTGTACAAATTCTGTAACAAAATCTTGTCGATCGGAGGAGTTTAGATTTTTTTTGTCAATCACAATTGAGACGGCATTTTCCTCTGATAGTGGTGTTCTACTTAGAGTAGGCCTTTCGAGTGAAGTAACTATCCCTATATAAACTAAAATTGTCACAAGGATACTAATAGTCACGGTTACTGCAAATTTCTTATCTATCTTCAACATTTGATTCTGTTATGAATGCTAGATAAATTCATTGGGGAGATCTTTATATTTGAAATGTTCTTAGATAGTACAATCATTATGGAAAAACGTGAAACATACAAAAGGCTAAATCACGAGTGTTCGCAAGTAATTAGATTATCACGGACCTTAACTGTTTGAGAAAACTGGATGAGGAAATATAAATGGCAATAAAATAAGGCTATGTCATCAGTTTATCTGATATGACCCTTGCTTCCGTGAATAATGTGATATTTTTCCAGACATGAACATGTTGTCCGCCTTCATACTTCAAAGTCGCCGCTCTCAGATCCACCCGTATAGGACTTTCCATTAAGGATTTTATAACACCATATGCTTTTTTATTTACCAATAGTTCATTTCTTTCATATAAGATGGCAATACTATTTTTTAGTGTAAACAAGAAATCCACAAGTAATAGGTGGACGACCATGATTGAAGAGTGGCCGGAGACGCCGTTGTTGGTCGTTCACCTGTGTGCAGTCCCTGTAATAAGGGCTAATATCATATGATTTGCCAACCTTAAGGTAATTATGCATTTAGATCATTTAGTTGTATTTTGCAAATTGGGGTAGACAACCCAATAGCAATACCTTTAACTGCCATTCAATTCTTGGTCGCTTGATTTTAGTTAAAAATGAAAAAAGGATAACCATATTCCGGAATGTCTTTTTATCTCCACACGCAAATAAGGGAGACAGGTTCCGATTGGGATGGATAACCAGCACTGTTATCCGTTCAATGACATGGTCGTCCTACTTTAATTTTTAAACTGAAAGGACAATTCTGAAAAGCCTAATATGCGAAAATGTGAAGTTTAATACAAGTTCGTCACGAATGGGTGTGGTAGGAACCAGACAATCGACACATGCGACGATTGAATGGCCCATAGTGGACGGATGAGGATCTTCTACCCAATTTTTTTCAGGTCGATTTACCTTCAAATGTTACTATAGGAAAGTAAAGAGGTCCTGAGAGTGCAAGAGTTTAAAAGACTTCTTTTCACTGGTGACTTACTTGTTAAGTAATCTATTGTACTCATAAAACTTACCATATAGTAATATATCCTGTAAGACCCTAGAAAATGACAATTATGAGCACAGATCACAATGTTCACTTGATAATTAGAAATACTCGACCAGACGATATTGAAAAAATAGTGAAATTGCAGCAGGAATCATTTCCAATCTTAGCTCGATATGACAATATCTGGCATCCGGAAGAATTGAAAAGTCACCTCCAGATATTTCCACAAGGCCAATTGGTTGTTGTTGAAGAAGATGGAGAGGTTGTTGGCTCCGCAAGCACTTTGATAGTAACCCTCAATCCAGAATACTCTGAACACACCTGGAAGGGAATCACCTCAGACGGTATGTTTACTGACCATAATCCCAACGGAGATAGCCTTTACGGGGCAGATATATCAACACACCCAAAATTTAGACACGAAGGCATTGGGAGTATGCTATATGGAGCAAGAAAAGAATTAGTTCTAAGGTTGGGTCTGAGAAGAATGATCAGTGGAGGCAGATTATTTAGCTACCAGGACTATGCAGACAAGATGTCTGCTTTTGAGTATGCTAATAAAGTGATCAATGGAGAATTGCACGACCCGGTTTTATCATTTGAGCTGGATAATGGGTTCAAATTTATTAAGATACTTCCAGAATATCTGGATGACATACGGTCACAAAATTATGCTAGTTTCATTGAGTGGTTAAATCCTCAATTTCGATACTATAGTTAGAGACTTCCATGCCGATCATAGATTGTCACGTTCACCTCAATAAGTATGATAGAATAAAATTACAGACAAAAAAATCCGTGTTACTCGAGAACAGACTGGATGCACTACTACAATCTATGGATAGTAACAACGTTGATTATTCAATAGTGATCTCATCTTACAGAGTCGACGCAAATAGACCCTCTGCCTCCCAAATCATTGATGTAGCAAATAAGAATGAAAATATAAGAAATAGAATAGGAATTGTAACAGGATTTACGATCGACAATCATACTGACGAAGATTTGAAGCAGTACAGAACCTGGCTGAAAGATCGTCTTATCATAGGCATTAAGCTGTATTGTGGCTATGAGCATTATTATCCTTACGATGAAAGATATCAGAAAGTGTATGATACGTGCATGGAATATGGTGTTCCTGTCATGATCCATACAGGAGACGCCTATTCAAGTATGGCTAAGTTGAGATATGCCCATCCTTTGAATGTTGATGACATTGCAGTAGACAACCCTGAACTGAGGATAGTTATGTGTCACTTGGGAAACCCTTGGATAGCTGACTGCCAAGAAATTCTGTACAAGAATCGAAATGTCTATTCAGATATTTCTGGGCTAGTCGTTGGAGATTTTAACTTACCTTCTGCTACCCGTTATGTGAGTCAAATAAATGACCTACTAAATTATGTTGGCAATCCTCATCGTCTTTTATATGGAAGTGATTGGCCTATTTCTAATATGGGTTCCTACCTTGCATTTGTTCGAAAACTTGAACTTGATGAGGATTCCTATGATTTGATGATGTCAAGAAACACAAAATACATTTTCAGATTATGATTTAGGGAACGACTTCGCTGCTCTGTACCACTTGTGATATTTGTAGTATGCTAAACCGTGAGAACACAACTGATCTTTTTATCCAAGAAACTCAATATGTGAAGCAAGTTAGAGAATGGCCGCAATTAGCAGGTGATCTTGCTCATTTTGCTTAAACGCTCATGAGCGAGTTGATTTTGATCAGAAGCGTTCAGCTGCGAAGGTGTGAATCGAACCAAGCATTATTCCGGCGCAAATCCATGATAGTACGATATCTGAGTGTATTCATCCTTAAGCTTCATCTCTGCAATTGAAATGAGATTGCCTTCTGGGTCTTCAATAATAGCGTGTTTGCCGAATGATTCCTCAGCTGGTCTCTTGTAAAAACTTACTCCTCTATTCTCCAATTCCTTGCAAACGCTGTCTAAATCGCTTACGTTAAATCCTATTAGCGTACTGCGCCCGTCGTTTAAACCTTGTTTGACATTTGAGGGTTTTTTCTTGTCTCTTGAAGGGTATAGCGCAAGAACTGTAGACCCTTCCTTCGTAGATAATTCTATCCAATCTTCAGATTCTTGTTTGACTTCCATCTCAAGCACATCTCTATAAAAGCTAACTAGTTTGGGAGCGTCCGCAACTAGAAGAATAATTGCGCTGATTTTTCCAAACATCTTAGCAATGGTTTTATGTTTACGAGCTTTAAAAGCATTTAGATCATTAAATGGATATGGTATCTAATATCAATAGCAAAATAGTGCAATTTTAACGATTTCTAATTTGAATATGTGTTTTCAGATACGATTGGTCGCTTGATTTTACTCTACTTAAATAGAGCTTTCATCCTATGTTCTGGCTTATACTTCTTGACTATGTCAGATAAGGGTATCTTGGCTTTTTCTCCAACTATTTTTAGTTCGAGTTTTATTTCGCCGTTTTTATCAATATCAATGATATTGTACGTGTCTTGGAAGATCCCTCTATACCTCCATGAACAAGCTGTTCCTGCATAGGCTATCTGTAATCTTCCCAAATTCCACATCCACGGCCTATGCTTGTGCCCGCATACAACCAGATCAACCCCAGATTCTAAACACGCTCTTAGCATATCACCTGCATCCAATACGCCTACCAGATTAGTGTAACCAGTATCAGGTATTGCAACGAGATGATGATGCATGGCTATTATCTTTACTCTCTTTCTTCCTCGGATCTCTTCTGAAAAATTGCTCATTGTCTTCTCCATCCAGAGGATTTGCCGATGTCCTACTTCACCCTCGTCTCGATCAGGCCGCGCAGTTCCTATTGTAAAGATAACGATATTGCCATTGTCCAGTTCCCATACATGTTTTGAAGTAGAAGGAAAGAACTTTTTGAATAGTAGATATCCGGTGTGCCTGTAGTCATGATTTCCAGGCAATATGATAATATTTGGACATTCGAATCTTTGAATTTCCTTTTGGGCCTTTTCGTACTGATAAATAATCCCTTCGTCAACCAAATCTCCAGAGATGATTATCGCGTTCGGCTTTAACTCATTATTAATTTCATTGACAATGCCATCAAATGCATTCTGCTTGAACAAACCGCCTATATGTAGATCCGAAACTTGAACAATCTGCATACTACGCTCTATGGTTTCTTGGAGGGGGTTATTATACTAGACTAGACTGGCTACATAATTACAGAACATACTCACATCGCATGGGTTCATTTACCGGCTAAGAGTACTAAAGAACTTTCTATTTTCATCAATAAATGGGAGGATTTTTGTTTCAATGGCATGTTGTACTCCATAATCGACATCAAATGACAGCAACAGATAGAACTTCACCTTGTTTCGCTTGTTTCCGCCGTCATCTTCAATAACACATTTTCATTCTGGGTCTTGTCCTCAATATAGATTATCGGAACCGTCGCACGAATGACATTCTGATACTTGCCTATTGAATATTCCTGTCGGCCCAATTTCGATTCAAAATCCTCTCGTGTGGCAGAGCGCAAAATTGACTAAAGAGCATAGTGAGCGGTTTCCTCTCTTGTTAGCAAAGGAACTAGATCGTGTCTATAGGCGCTGGCTAGCAATGTCCCTAAATGGTTCGCGATTCTAACAAAGCGTATCTTAGCATTAATTCGTAAGACCTTATCACACAAAATGTATACATCGTCCTTAGAAGAAGAAGCAGAAGATGATGATGAACTTTCTACAGCCATTTCTCTTGATTATACTATAGTTAGATACATAACATTCCTTATTATTGATTTGCCATTCAATAAAACAAGGCTTCGTGTTCAGGACATGCATATCACACGCCACAGAGAAGCTATTTTACATCGGCTTCTTGTAAGCCCTCTTTTGGTACAATATAGATGTCCGAAAACAAGAATGATAGAAAAAGAAGAATGAGGAATCTCTTATTTTACGGTTGGTGCAATCAATTCCTCTACCGTTAAGCTGTTTTTCTTTTCGAATTGGTTTTTTATTTGCGATTTTGATTTTGGTTTCCCCTGTATCAAACATATAACAGTCGCAACACATTCTATCATAATTTGGTATTAATGGCTTAAATAGCATTTTAGTCTGAGTCGTCCATGCAGCATCGCTTGTTTAACTTTGCAAGCTTTCCCAAGGGTGTGTTGAGTAGTTCAAATACTAGTGGTTTGAAACCATTAATTAGTAATACCGAGGTCACAGTGATCTCCATGAATTCGATCTAACCGTGCTTCTAAGAGGCACTGATGGGCTAGCTTCTCTCAATTTCCTGGCAATTGTAAATGATCATCTGGCAATTACGTTTTTGCAGTGTCCAATTAAGTAATTGTCTACTTTTTAGTTTATTTTGAAGATGGATATATTAATATTACAAGTGTTCTGTGTTACCTTGGTCGGAAGGATTGCGAAGACGGGAGGAAGTCTTAAAAGAGCTGCAAGATCATGTTTTCATCATTCTCTTGGTGTATGCGTCGATTATTTTGTCCAGCGCTGAGTCCTCCTCCTTAACAGCAGCTATGAACTCTTCCCTATAACCATAACTTTCAATCATTTTTCGAGTCTCCAAGTAATTTCTATTATGATTAGCTTCAAGTTCTACCACCTTATGATAAAATGAATCGTCTAACGCACACCTAACTAGTATCTTTTGGATCAACAATCTGTTATAACGACTAGTTGCAAAGAAACCCCTGAATATGTTCATCCTCTCCTCCTTACTCATTTTACTGATAGCTACCTCAGTCGGAAAACTGAATTCTAGCAATATTTCATCATCATCATTCATCAAATCTAAATTTCATAGTTTACTCATTTTTAAGACTTTTGTACTAAAGGTTTGTGCGGGGTCAATTTTAAAAACATCCGATTATGGCGATAATTTATTTCAATTGGAGGTGCCATTTTAGTATCGACACAAGATTGCTAGTAAATGATGTTAGCTTGCTCTTAAGAGCTATTGGGTTCCATGTAGTGATAGTTTGAATACATCAAAAGACGAAGACACATCCATAAATATCTCAGAACATTGAGTATATTGGAAATTAGCAGCCATATCGACGATTTGATACATGCTCTTGAGCAAACATACCAATCATATCCATATGCTTAAAAACGCCGCACTGATAAAAAGAACGAACTGATAGAATGTCGTCGACAGTACGACAGGCGTACAACGTTGATCCTTATTATTTAAATACTATAAAGGGAAGGATCAGGAGTAGTGATGATTTCAAATTTTTATCAGAATAATCGATTCGCGACACTTTTCGTTTTGGCAATAGCATCAGCTCTTGTAATTTCCTTACTCATATCGTTACAACCAACAAATGCGATACAATCGGTCAACCTATCTCCTCAATCAACGATTCCGCCAGCGAAGTTAACATATACGAGTCTTGGAGGTGATTTGAGAGGATCGATAGAAGGACTTCTCAGTGATCTCTCGGATATTGCTGGGTCCGCTAGTGGACAGATTTCGGGTAAAATTGCTAGCTCCGAGGTTAATGTGAATAATGGAACTGTAGAGAAGGTATTGTTAGGAAACTGGTCTCTTGACTCAGAGCAAGGTGATAGTCCTGTTTTGCTTGTAGATTTTGACCTACTGAGCAATACTAAAGGTATCCCTCAGACGCAAGGCGCAACAGAAAACTTTTTGATTAGTAATCTAACGGTAAATTCTATGCAGCAGAATGATGGAAATATGGAAATTGGGGGTACAGTAACTGTAAGTCAAAAGCTGGGAAACCAACAGCAGCAAGTATGGAATGATGTCGGAGCGAGGCTGTCAATAGCAAACAAGGTTCTCGTTTTAACTTTAGATGAAAATTCTGAACCAGGACAAATATTTACACAAAGTCCAATTGTAGGTTTTATAACACAATCAACATAGACTGATCCAATAGAGTATATATCCCTAGCATACACTAACCGAAGATAAAATTGAATTGTTTCTAGGCAATGTAATCACGATTGCATTCCTTATTAAGTATCCTAGAGCAATTATGGACTTGAAAATGGTTGCTACATCACAACATAGAATTCCATGGTAACAAACACGATTGGATAAAATAAAGGAGAAGTGCGTTCCCAACCAGGATTGCACTAACCTCCCGTGGTACACCACCTGCATGTTAATCCCATGAAGGGAAGCATACTAATGAGTGCTATACCTACAATCGTTCCGATTACACAAAGGTTGAATTTTGTTGCTTTGAACATATTGATAGTACTGACTTGGAACTATTATTATTATTCTCAATTGTCATTTGAACAAATCAAGATTCGATAGAACAAATCAGAAACAAGTATGAACTGTACTGCGTAGGAATTAGAAGAAGAAAAATAGATACATTTGTAAACTTAGTAGACTACTACTACTCGTGAGTTGATCAATTATCATTTGCACGACAGGTATGAAAACCTCAAATTCCTTTAACGGCGTCGGCAAATAATTCTATTGCCCCTAGATCAAAAGGATCACGAAAAGCTAAGAGAAATTGGTTAATACCTATATCTGTATATTCCTTAACTCGTGTTGCCACTTTTTCTGGTGTACCTATCAACCCATGTTTTAGTATTTGACTATATGAGCCAGGACCTCTCTCCATACTAAACAACTTCTTCTTATATTCTAATTCCGTATCAGACTCAGCTATAATGACGTCTATCTCTATTGATTTAGAAGTACCAGTTCTATTTCTGTCGTTACGGAAATTAGTGTTGTTGACTTCATTATCTAGTTCCTGATTGATTCTTTCAAATTGGAAATTTAATACTTTAAATTCTTGTGGTGAAAGATAAGAGGCTTCCCAGATATCTGCAAATTTGGCTGCAAGACGTAACATTCGTCGTTTCTTTGCGGATATAGTAATAGGGATCTTTGTTTTAGTGAATGTGGCCCCAGTATCCGACTTGAAGGGGGAGGCACCATTTATTCTAAAGAATTTTCCATCGTAGCGGATGGAAGAATAAGTGGAAGGTGAGGTATCATTATCTTCTTGATGTTGATTCCATAGCGCTTTAAGAACCTCAACACCTTCTTTTAGTATCGATACCCTTACAAATTCTTTGGGATAATCTATTCCATAAGGATGCCACCATTGCAATGCATACTGCGGAGTGGCACCGGCACCAGTTCTGAACTCTAGTCTTCCATTAGATATCTCTTGAAAAGTGGTTGCCTGTTTGGCTAATAATGCGATACTCCGGTATTGAGGGTACAAGTAAGTAATTACGGGTCCCAGCTTTATCTTGTTAGTGAGAGGTATTAAACTGGATATGACAGTCCAACAATCCAAATCTATGTGAGCTAGGGCCTCCCCGTAATAGAAACCATAATAGCCCAACTTTTCGGCAAGAATACATGTCTCCTTAATTTTGCTGTAATTGGTACCCCATGTTTCAAGGCAGAATCGCATATTGCGTACACGAGAGACTAAGATACTTAAATGAAATCTTTAGTATGATTTAGATCATACAAAAACATTAGTGATATATTCATTCCTTATTAGTTTCACTCAAGATTTCTTAGGTCAAAAACAGAGTCATGGATTAGATGGTAGTCAATACGTAATTCCGTCACGAACTGTTTGATGTTCAATTATCTTATATTGTAATATTTCATGATATTATGTCCACCACAAAATCATCAACTGGGTTCTTATTATCAGAGATTATTCTACAGATAGCTACAATGAATTGATCTCCATTGCTATTGACGAATTGTAATCTTGCCATTCGCCTCAATCTTTACAAACCCAAATAGAAAACCATACAATTTAGCACTTTGATTATCTGTTCCAAGTACTCTAGACATTCAAACTCAAACATAAGCCTATCGTAATGCTGCAGAATATCCACGGATATTACATAGAACGCAATTAAAAATTGAAGGGATTAATTTTGCATCTGGTGGCTAAGTTCATTGGTCACCTAATTGCGATGATCTTTTCATCAAACCCAAGTGCTATAAGAAATTTGGCCACTTCGCCTTTATGATTTCCCTGCAACATTATTTTACCCTCCTTAAACGTACCTCCGGTACCAATTTTGTTCTTCAGGTTCTTAGTTATCGATAGAACATCCTTGTTATCCTGTAAACCTTGTACGATTGTAACAGGTTTATTGAATCTTCTGATCTCCGTTGAAACAGTTATCTGAGCCTTTTCAGCATCTAGTTCCCTTAAAATTTCGTCCATGGATCCTTCTAAATTGTAACTTTTCTCCACTACAACTACTATCGACGTTTTGCCTGATAAAGCTTTGCCAAAGCTTGGATACGCAATAGTATGTTAGTACATAACGTACTCAGATGTGTTACCTTATATCTACGATATAATCTATCCAGAATGACTTTTTACGACAATACACTCTCCCCGTATCAATCGTATTTCACGGATTATATCGTAGTTTATGCATTGTAATACAATGCATAAACACAAACTTGTCGAACTTAAAGATTATCAAAGAGAAAGTCTGTCCAAGTGACAGAGAAACTAGACTAAATAGTCTTAGGTTGATACTCGGTCGCGAATTAGAAGAGGATTTCAGAAAAGCGGGTTCAGATTTAATGAACAGATTGGTTCGCGACTTTGAGCGAGAAATATTGCTGACTGAGGCATTTGCTAGCAGAGAGGACCCTATCGAAACGGTATACCACAGGATAACAGCAGAAATGATCCACAAAACATTGAAGGCTCTTGAATCAATAAAAAATGATTTGTTTTGAAAATAAAGGTTGTAGAGCTATTCACTAGTCTTTTTAGTTGATAGCTCAAAAAGTGGACCAAAGATCTTCCAGAAATCTTCATTGGTAATACTGATCATTGGAACGCTGTTTGCATTTGTTTTATTTGATTCCGGCCAAGGTACACCGTCTGAATCTGTAGAATTTAGAGCTGTTGTTTTATTGTGGCTAATGTTACCATTCAGTTGAGCTATCGTAACCATAGTGTCACTCATGGTAAATACGATCATAATTGTTACAACTAAAGTTATAATGGGTTTATTCATGGAACTAGTCATTGTGCAAATCGTCTATTCAACAAGCTATTTAGGACCTACACCCGAGGGATTAATAGGATCGACATAGTGACAATTGATGCTAGACTGTTAACCGTCGGCTCATTTTTGTTCATATACACGTAAATATGATGAAGATTTCGCTCACCAATTCAAAAAAATGGAATGTTATTTTTTCATTGACTCTTTTATTTTTTTAATTGTTTCAAGACCATGTATCTTGACTTCATCATTCACTGTAATTCTCATTAAATCGTTGATTGCATCTATGCCATTATTGCCATATGCAGCTAATGCGTCGATGGCTTTGTTTCTCATCTCCGTATGAATATTGAGAGTGAATTGTTGTTTAATATCTTCAATCTGTTTTATTTCGGACAATCTGTTGTAACTCTCTTATGCCTTTCGAGTAGGGGTGATTAATATACCATCGATAAAATAGTTCTATATCATTATTATCTAACTCCGTGACAGTCTCCATTATGTCGACCTCTCTTTGCATATGCAATTCGGCAACTTTTTTTAAGTCATCTAGTTTAGCCGACATTGATCTGATAGAAGTTGGGATAGGTCAAATATTTGAAATTAGATTAACTTTACATTAGGTTAGCTATTAACGTTTCATCCTAGTAATTGTTAGATAATTAATATCTTATTTCATGGTCCACTCTTTCTCGATGATTATATAACCTATGTCAAGTTTGGCTTTTACTCATTCGATGGGTGCCATATGTAGCGAGTTTCGGGTCTATCTTAATTTTTCTACAGTAGACTTCTGCTGTTACAAAACGGGTTAGATTATCCAACTATTTTCCCGTATGCTTCGCCGTCTCGTTCTAGTTCATCTAATATTTCAGTAACTTGTTCAGGGTTTATACGTAGTTTAGATATTATTTGGCTGGTAGTGCATCGTGGATTATTTCTAATAAACTCTTGAATTTCCTCTCTAGCAGTGTCTTTATCCAATGTCTGATAGGAAATTAGCTGTTGTCTTGTCGGTGGTTGCATACGCAATCCAGTTCTATTATCTTTTCGAGTCAAACGGGCGTTAGCTTTATGTTTTTGTTTGGATATAGTTTTCAAGGTTGGCTCTGTGGGTATGTCAACCATGTTTAATACACCCATCATATGAGCCGGAGTTAACACTTAGCATATGAGCCGTTAGGTTAACAGAACCCTTTTCTGTCTAACTTATTGTTTCGGCCACTAGCTCGATTAAGTTAGTTAGGCGAATCGGCTTGGCTATGTATTCTGCTATATATTTATTCTCTTCCAAATCTTTCACAAGCGTGTCATCCAGATTCTATGCAGAAATCAGAATTATTTTGGTTCCATTGTACTCTTTTATTTTACGAGCGACAGAATCGCCAATCATACCGCCGTCCAATCTGTAATCTAATAGTATGTAGATGTATTTTGTTACCTTGGCTCTTTTCATCTATGTATTTATCAATACAATCCTCATCAGAATCAACCAGAATTACATTGTATTTTGATTTGAAGGCTTTTACCAAATAATTGACGCAGATCTTGCTCGTCATCGCAAATCATTACGGTTTTTTTCTCTGTATCAAAATAACTCACAAGATAATTTGACATCTTTACAATTGTTGAATCGGATATAAAAAAAATTAAGATTTGTGGTTGATGTTTAGGCTAGAATTAATAACAATATAATTCATTTCCTCAAGAATTTATAACTTCTCCCTGATTTGGCTCTGAAAAGTTGATATGACAATGTATAAATGCTCAAGCTGAGATAATACTATTTTAGAGATGTAATGAAAAAGACTAGACTTAATATAGTGTACGACTTGCCACTGAAAAAAATCAAGCTCTCTCCTATTACCATAGAAAACAATAAAATATTGCAGCCAATTGATAAAATCTATTTTGTAATTTGTAATTCATGTTACTGGTGTGCATCTTATTTCGGCATTGATGATTTAGAGTCTCTGTCTGGATCATCATCGCATGTTCTCGACTGTCACATTTGTAATTCTCAGAACACTGAACTAATGCCTATCTCGAATGGCGAATCATTTAGAATAGGATATAGTCTAACAAGAGGAATGGAGATGGAATTCTATAAGAGTAATAAAGTTGTGTCTAGACAGGAATCTGTTAATGCATTAGTGAGACCTGGATAGTAAAATTAGAAACAATAATTGTTTGATATTAAGTCTGACTGCACAATATTTATGGTAGTAATGCCTTGGTCGTCCGCTACATGATCACGCGTGATACGCCCATTACAAGAGACACAAAGTCTATTCTGTTTGGCTTCTATCATTCTGAGTATGCGAGTTATGTTTTCATTAGGATTAATGATTAATGGGAGAACCAGATCATCACTATTAAGAGTATGTAAATGAGACTTGTTATACACTAAGTTAGAGTAAACACATAATACATCGTGAGCTGGCTTCACA
>JBOGPP010000189.1:0-8157 GCA_050748485.1 Nitrososphaeraceae archaeon
CGTGAAGCCCTAAACACTAAATGGAACGTAGAGATACTTGAGCCCAGAGACGGTATAGGAGGACATTGTCTGCCAAAGGACACCAAAATGTTTCTACAATCTTCAAAATCTCTGTCTACGAGGAGCAAGATATTAAAAGCATCAATGGAAGTGGATGAAGAATATAAGAGATATAGATTATCACGAGCGTCACAAACTGCAAACATACAAACTAGTCGTAGAACGGGAAGGACAAGCTATTGATTGTGCTTCATTTATAACCAATAGCCACAAAGATAGCATTACCGCCTGAACTCAAATGGATAAGAGTTAAGGAATACTCTTCAGAAATAAGATCTATACTTTTCAAGAAAAAAACGTTTCTTAAGCAATATACTATTAAAAAAATCTCACTGGTTTTGCTACAAATTGAGGGGTCATTAGTTGTTATGATAATGAAGTTAGGCAATTAAAGCTAGAAATAATGAGGGGAATTAGAATTTTCTAATCCTTGTTTGAGTGAGCCGACATATTTCAATTTTTCATATGTAGCGAGATTTACATAAACTTCATTCCAATACCTCATGCAGACCAATCTTTCGCATTCGGTAAGTTTTTCTATTCTTTCATCGAATACGGCGTTTCTAAATACAAGATCTGGTTCATTGATTCCAGCAAATGAACGAAGCGGACAGGTAGCTGAGAAGCGAGGATTAATCTCAAATATCTTCATTCTTCCGTTGTGTAAGGATTCATTAAGATTGTTAGGCTCAAATTCTGCAGCAGTGCGGAGAGAACTGGTTATTTCATCATTTGGAACATACATTGCCTGTATATTCACGGCTCCCGTCACACCTAATTTTTCTGCTACATTTTCAGCTGATATCCTGACTATTGGATAGTCGTCAATAAACGCCTTGTAAGTTTGCCCACCCTTCAAATACTTCCTCATTGCGATCGATGACATGGCGTAAGTTCCACTCTTGTCAATCGTTACTCCAGATGTAAATTCTTCATCTTGACCTGGTAAATATTCCTGAAGCATTGGCTTCCAACCGTAATCCTGAATTCTAGTGAGTGCATATTCTATCTCATCAGTTGATTTAGCGACAAAGAAGTTGACTGAACCGAATCCTTCTCGAGGTTTGACCACTATAGGGAACCCAAACTCCTCAATGAATCCATCTCTGTTCTCGGGGAGGCAAGATTCGGCACAGCTCAAATCATTAGACTTTAGAAACTTGTACGTTTCCCATTTGTCGCGTGCGATTTTTATCACGCCTAGTTCGGTGACTAGCACCTTGGTCGGAGATTCCCTTTCGATTCTCTTCTTTGCGGTAGCGATGGTCACTAATTCTTCATCTGAACCCACGAATAGTGCGTCAACATTATACCTCTTTAGATGCTCTATGATTGAATCAATATACTCTGGATGGGATGCCTTTGGAACGACTAGACCAATATCCGATCTGTAAAGACCAGCAGCCAGGGGACTGGAATCAGTGGATATAATTTGATAACTGATAGGAGAAACAGACGCATTAGATGCCAATCGTAGAGACTTCATGATCCCTTGGCCTATAATTCCCCCGGCAGCAGTAACTAGCACAGTTGCATATGTTTTTTTTGGATATTTCTCCAATGTCTTACTTTGAACCGTTGACGAATTAGCCGGCTGTTTATTTTCTCCATCAATGCCCCTGTTCATTCCGAAATGTAAGTACACATGTCAACGAACTTCTTTAAATGTAGTGCATACTGGAAAATTAACTGCGTAAGTGATCAAAGTGTTGCATCTATAGTGCAGTGATAGGCTAACCTTGCATGAAGATGGGCATTGCCAAGTCATCATTTCGAATCAGATTATTTTTCCATCTATTTTCGGTATTTTTTAATCCGAAATTTACTGCGTAATCAATTATGCATGGTTTGAGAGCAGAGGCTTTTATCACTTTGTCGCTAATTTTCAATAGTTGTCTTGTATTCCTTTGTTCTTGCTTCAAAACATCTAGTTCATCTAAGATATCCTTCATACCCTGCCCACCCTTAGCTAAGTCTGCTCTTTTGGACAACAGCGGAATTACCTTTGTGTTGAAGTTGGAAAGAGTAAGCCTTAATTGCTCAGCATATCCTATAACCTCAGCTGATTTTTTGAATTTTAGTGATTGGAGGGCTTCTGTTTGGCCCAATCCAGAGTAGACATCCTCTGATGCCCACACAACTGTGACAGGCATCTTTATAGAAAGTTCTTTGAAAACCATTCTTCCGACCATTGTGTAGCCCAAGCTGCCGCCTGTGCCGGATGCGTAACAACATAAACCTAAATCGCTGGAAAGTAATAAGAGAATTGGAATAGCCCTTGGAGATAATTCATTCAGTATATTACTTGGTATAGTATGAGAGTCAGATCTGTCTAGCCTTACAGTCAGGGGTCTCTTACACGACATGCAGACACCAGACAAGTCAAAGATACCGCCTTCAATTTCCTTCAATTTAACTGAGGCCTTACTACCACATTTACAATGCAGCCAAACAGGAGCATTAAGATATGTACTTTGGCTAACTCCCGTATTAATACCACTTCGCAGAAACATCATTTCACTCTCGCTCAATATTCCTGAATATTTTCTAAAATTATTGAGCAGAAAGTTGAACCCTCCTTCGAAAACTTCTGAAATATCAGATAGCCGTACAAACAGGGTGTCATACCCCCAAATCTTATTCACCACTCTGGATATGATGAAAGAATTGAGGTCTGCGTAAGACTTAGCCCTATTGTATGATTCGTCCACTTCTTCCCAAAATTGTTCCAAGTTCTCAAAAAGTGTGAGTCGTTCGTTTTTTCCAAGACCTAAAGAAAGGGATCCATTTTTTATCCAAGTGACCACTTGTTTTCTCCATTGGTCGACGACCGTCACAGGGGGGACTTCCATATTTCGTACCAATTTCCACCTATTCGAACCTGTAATAGGCATTCTTAGTTCTAGAACGCCATCTGAGTGTCTTACACTTGGAAGCTGTGCTACTCTTATCCATACATCATCCATAAAATCATGATCAACTATCAAGAACAAATTGATGAATCTAGTATTGGATGGATCGTTCCCTTGTTCCAGCATCGATTTGATAGTTTGAAGAAGAACTATCTTCTTAAATACTCCACCATAGGCAAACAGATTTGGTTGATGTATAGATATCAAAATCTGGGCTGATGGATCTTGTATATTCATTCTACTTCGGATAACGCCTGGAAAGTCAGTACCAGCTTGACCATGAAAGGCAGCAATATGCTTTGCCAGCTTTCTTCGATTAGATAAAATATTCTCGGCTTTAGTAACTGTTAATTCCTCTTTTACTCTTTTTATTGCATCGGAGAAGGTTTCAGGAATGGATGAAATATATTCTGAGAGTATAGGATTGTTTACTTTTTCATACTCAGAAAAAAGGGATCTGATACATTGTATTGGGCCTATGGATGCGCCAGCACTCATTGGATATTAACAGACTATCAACTAAGCTCCACTATATAAATTTCCAGGATTGACATTTAGTATACTAATTTAAGAAGATTAAATACTATGCTCCACGAGGCTAATAGTACGACTTTTTCTCTTCTTGGATGGAGATTGTCTAGGACTCAGAGTTGACAACCTGAACTAATTTACGAATTCTACTGAATTCTCCAATTTCGTGTAATGAATGAGCATCGCTACCCAGATGAAACTCTACATTGTGCTCCTTGAATTTTAGGACCCAGTCTAGAGGTGGCCTAATGTATTTCGCATTTAATTCAATTATTTTCCCATGTTCTCTGAGCAACTCGCATATTTCTATTAATTCTTCGTTATGCAGACTAAAACTCTGTTCTGGAGCCAAATGTCCAATGACATTGACGTCTGGATTCTGAATCACATTTTTAATGGCGTTCATCCAAATTTCTTTGTTACCGTAAATGGTATGGAAGCTCGCTATAACAAAATAATTGTCGCTATACTTCGGTAGACAGTCGATCGATCCGTCTTTAAGGATCTTTGCTTCAAACCCTGTGATTAATTTCAGATTGGAATTTGTGTTGATCTTTTCAATTTCATTCACATAACTGTCTATCCAATTTGATTCTCTTCTCACATGTTCTGTGAATGCTAGTGTCTTTAAGCCAATTGCCTCAGCATAATTAACAGCGGATGCAACATTCAGGTCAAGCGCAGAATGATCATTATAACTTGTATGGACGTGGAAGTCTTCCTTAATATTTAACAATCTAGATAACAATGGCTGGAATTTTATTAATGCCTTTCGCGCGCTCCAAATCTTTATAAGAAACAACTGAATTTCATTAAAATAGCCCTGGTTGTCCATTTGTCGAGTAAAAAGGTATCAACGATTTTAGTTCCTGGAGCGGCTGCTCCAGCTGGAATCAATGCGATAAAATCGCTCAGGATGGGTGGTTTTCAGGGGAAGATAGTGGCCACCGATTCGAGTTATCTGTCCCCGGGTTTTTTCATGTGCGAAGTTAACGAGGTGATACCTGAGGCGGACAATCATTCTTTTATAGATAGGCTAAATGAGATAGTCGACAAGTATGGAGTTAATCTGCTATTACCTACATCGGGATTTGATATTTATCCATATAGCGAATTTAGAGAACAGTTGATAAAAAGAGGAGTGTTTCCTGTGGTTAGCGACATGGACAGCCTTGCAACATGTAAGGATAAGATGCTGACATATGAAAGATTAAATGCCAAATTCGACCTTCCATTTACTACCACCGATCCCAACGAGATTGGTTCTTTTCCGATCATGGCAAAACCGAGATATGGAAAAGGTAGTAGGGATATTATGCGACTTGACAACAGTGATGATGTAAGATATATCACTTCCAAGATGAAGGATTTGATATTTCAGGAATTTCTTCCCGGCACAGAGTACACTATAGATGTCTTATCTGATTTAGAGAAGAATGCATTAATGGCTGTACCTAGAATAAGGATCCAAACCAAAGCGGGGATATCCACAAAGGGCAGGATCTTGAAAAATAAGAAAATCGAGGATGAAAGTAAGCAGATAGCTGACTTCATAGGGATAAGAGGACCTTGCTGCATTCAAATGAAAGAGGACGTGAACGGGATTGTAAAGCTCGTAGAAATTAATCCGAGGATGGGCGGTGGAACAATTTTTACAACATTGGCAGGAGCAAACTTTCCAATGATGCTAATAGATATGGTTGAACACAAAAAAGTGAAGGTGCCAGAAATTCAAGAAATTACTGTAATCAGGTATTACGAAGAGATAGTGATTAGGGCGGCTGCAGATCAGAGAGTGCTTTCCGCTGAACAAGATATTGTGACTAAATCAAACACATAGATATGATTTGACTACCGCGGATAGTAGCTCAGATTATCAATATATGTGGGTGTCGGACTTCATGCTGGTTACATTGACTTCCATCAAGAAAAATATACTAATCTTTGAAAACTCTGTATGTTCTAACTTAATCGCCGGTAATTATGTTCCGCAGCTGATCTCTAAATTTGATGTATTCAGTATCTGCTAAAAACTCCTGCTCAAGTGAATGACAAAAATAATTGTTCTATCTTGTCCTCGTTTTCATTCTTTCGGATTTTGTGATGTCTTAATTCTCACCCACTGTTACTACGTTGGAGGGGCGATCTCCCTTACACTTAAATTCTTTATGTCAACACTATTTGCTCCATCCCATCTAAATGACGCTACCGGACCACCCCATGAAATGATTTGATCAGGAGCTCCATTACATTCTCCTCCATCACTACCCCATCCACCCTGATCTATAAAATCATACACCTTTTGCCAGTTGTTACTATTGTTGGGGTCAACCCACAATTCTAACTTGACCGCAGTTTCACCATTAACTATAGTATTATACATCATCGCTTTAAAGCCCACGAATTTACCATCTGCAGATGCAGGGGAGTTTGTATAGGGCTGGAAAACATAGCTCACATGCCATTGTTCTTTTGCCCATCTCACAGTACCGTCAGTATATCTCAGGTCTCCTTTAAGTGAGCTCCCCTCACAGCCTTCTGGGTATCCGCTTCCAGTATGTCTTCCGCCTCTTGCGTACCAAGCCCAATTTTCACCGCTATCGCCTGAATTGAATTTAACTTGACCTGTCAATTCTACATTTTTCCAGTCGTTGGGAGATTGCATGTATCCTCTACTTGCTAGAACGCCATGATCGATCTCTACCTGATCGGGGTGGTATCCAGATGAGGTATACACTCCATATCTGACTTGATCACTGGTCACCCGCCATGAACCATCACTATTTTTTGACATTGACGGTGGATTTGATCTCGGATCGTTATTCGGATCTTGCATATTCATATACCATTCCTCGCCACCAGGTTTCGTAGAATAGATTTTCTTGATTCCGAATTCGTCATTAGTGCCCGCATCGCTCCCGTTATTGCCTGGACTAGGTGGACTTGGAGGTTCTGCTGGAGGTGGACTTGGAGGTTCTGCTGGAGGTTCTGCTGGAGGTGGACTTGGAGGTTCTGCTGGAGGTTCTGGCCCAATTCTAGCTCCAAATAAGGCGATCTCTGATATACTAGCCCAGTTATTCTCAGTATTACCATTTACCGTAATTCGTACAAACTTTCCTTCAGGACCTGAAGGTAAATTGTACTTCTCAAAACCTGTGGCACTACCGTTGCTTCTTCCTTCAAATACGTTCTCAAAGGTAGAACCATCATCAGAGACTGATACATTGAAATCATTTTGCCTCATGTCCCCTCTATACCATGCAATATCAACGCTACAAATCTTTGTTTTTGATCCGAGATCAAACTGAATCCAAGACCCGATGCCGTCTTTAGACCACCTCGTGTTTAAATTTTTGTCTATTACATTGGAGGGAACATTTGCATCACTTCCTATTGCTGTTACCACCGTCGGGTTAAGTATACTACATTCAAGCACTTCCTTAATATTAATAGTAACCATTGCCTTACTGCTGGTTAGGCCTTTATTGTCTTTGACAGTATATGTGAAGCTATCCGAGCCTGAATATTCCTTAACGGGGGTATACTTCACAGTGTCACCTGACACGGACGATAATTGACCATGTTTAGGAAGATCGACTATGTTGAAGGTCAATGGAGAACCTTCCGGGTCTGATCCAGATAATTTGATTGGAATGGGAACATTCATGTCAGTTGAAACACTTTTTGAGTCGGCAATTGGAGGCTTATTAGGTGGGGATGGTGGAGTGAATCCTTTTATAGACAATTCAGTAATACCGGCCCAATTATTCTTATCGTTACCGAATACAGTAATTCTTACATATCTGGCATCCGCTTCTGAAAAGGCATAATTTTGTGGTCGAATGGATTTGCCGCTGCTTATTCCTTCGTAAACCTGGTCAAAGTTCATTCCATCTTTAGAGACTGAAATTTCAAAAACGTACTGTCTGCTCTCTCCATTATACCAGGCTATACTGGCACCACAGACCGATTTCAGTGCGCCAAGATCAGTTTGTATAAACGAACCTACGCCCAAACTAGACCAAGTTGTCGTAAAATCACCATCCGCGGCACTATCTGGAAGATCTCGCGATTGGCTAGGACTGGCCACAAAATTAATTATCGGAAGCTCTTCACAAATTTTGTACTCTTGCCCTATTTTCCTTACGTCTCTTCCGTTTACACTTATTTCTTTAACACCTGCAGATTCATCTTCACTGTTCCCATAGACTGTGAGTCGGATCTGTTTAGCTATGGTATCTGGAATGGCGTATGATTCTGGAAGTCCAGAATTTCCACTGCTTACAGCTCTAACCCTATCTGTAAATTCAGTACCGTTTTCGGAAACAGAAATCACAAAATTATATGATCTCTCATTTCCTTCGTCCCAAAGGACCTTTAACTCACAAATTGATCTGATTGCCCCAATGTCGAACTCTAGGTATGCACCTACTCTATCTTCAGACCATTCTGTATCCTCATCCTTATCAAATGCCGACTGCGCAGCCATAACGTTGGTTCTATCATTATTGACGTTGCTGCTCGACACATTTTTGATATCGATCGGATCGTTACATTCTGTCTTTGGATTACTTGTTTTGTCTTGAACTTTTGAAGTATCTCCTGATATACTCAAGTTGCCTTGGTGGGACATCGATTGAGCACCGGCCAGACC
>JBOGPP010000190.1:0-5474 GCA_050748485.1 Nitrososphaeraceae archaeon
AATTTCCAATGGTAAATTGTCTCTCCACGGGTGATTCTATATGGATAATTCCGCTATCATCATGTGTGTGCAGCCAATATAGACAGCGTCCTTCGGGATCAATCCCGATCTGTGAGGGTACTTTGAAGGGCTTATCATCAACAAAGATGTCAAGATGAGCGTGAATGTGAAACATGGTAAATTCCATGGTATCGCATCTTATCCCATCAACCATTGTCATATTTGGCGTAGATGATAAAACTTCTTCTCCGATTGAATAAGACATATCCAAGGCCATGGCCGCTATTGTGATGGAAGCACCTAGAAAGATTGCCAGAAATAAGGTAAATGATAATTCACATCTGCTGAATCTTACTGACATTGCGCTAGTCCCTCCTTAGACATTTTTATAGTCATTGACAACCGAACAAGCAATATCAAATAAATAGATTAAGCGTCTTGTGAACACAAAAGTTGTGCCAAATCATATAAGTAGAACAGAACCCGGCAGGTATTGACGAACCAATCCTCAACGTGTCAGTATCAGGTTCTAGCCGTGCCATGCTCTCGCTACGTCTTACTAATTGCTTTTATGCAGTCACCTATATACTTCTAGTATATAACAAAAAACTTTCTGATTTAGATATGCCGAATTTAGCAAGCACCTCTGAAATTTCATAAAATTCATATTTTTCATGATTTGTCTGATCTGGCGCGAACAACTGAATTCTATCAAACAAGCTTGATGATAAGACTGTATTCACAACAAATACCAACAAATTCTCCAAGGAAGCCGAGGTTGGAGTATCAACATAAACTATTTGAAGTGAAGAAACTTCGTCATCATACCTTTCATCCTCTTCTCCACTATCACCTTGTTTCTGTTCTTTATCTTCCATTTGATTTTGTTCAGCACAATATTTTTTATGAAGGGAATTATTTGTGATTGCTAATCCTCCAATTTCCTGCATGTCTTCGGTCCTAACTATTACTATCTTTTTACTGGCTACCAGATCTGAAATTTTAGAGTACTCCAAGTCTAATTCATACCATTTCCAAGATTGAACATATTTACGCCCACCAGAGATGAAGGTTTTTGATCCTGATAAGAATGTGATAACTTTCTCAATGTCCTCCGGGGATGCAAATGAGACATTCTTGCTTCCGCAAATTGCGCTTGTATCATCATCACAAAGGTTGCCCTGATTATTTTCAAAGACGTAATTCCTAATTGCTAAACCATTGATATTTACCTGTCGCCCATTTTTCTTGTATCCCGTGTAGTAGGTCCATCTAGCATTCTCATGGAACCCGTTCTTCTCCATCATGCGCCTTGAAGCAGTATTATCTTGAGCTGTAATAGCGGCTGCTTCTCTAGCATTAGTACCAATCTCCTTGCCATGTTTAATCATTTGAGATATGAGCTTGGAAGCAATTCCCATACGTCGGTATTTAGGATTAATTCTAATACCTTCAAGCCATATCTGCTTCCCCCTTGGACAAACATAGGCATGAGATATCCCTACGACTTGACTTGTCACAGAAGACGATCTGTTTTCAGGGGAAGCCGCAGTCTTGGTCACCTGTTCGTCATTGAGATCAATATCTTTTGGCATTATGTCAGCCACCAATAAGACGCCTCTGTGATCCAAATACCAAGAATCCCAAACATCATAAATGTAGTCTCCCCAACGAAACGTGTTGATGCAGAATTCCAAGACCTTAGATTTGTCAGATTTAACTGCCTTTCTTACCCTAATTTCAATAATTGAAATCCCACAGGGTATGCAATTTCATTGTTTCTATTCCATTACGTTCAGAAAATTATTGCTCTTACATTAGAAATTATTATGCTGAATATTATTACCAATTTTTTATTCTTCGAATAATCGCCCAAGAGTATTGGACCTCTAACCTTGATTAGATAAGAGTAAATACCGCTTTGCAACATCTTACATATTACTGGTTGGCTGCATTTTCTAAGAGAAAGATATGAGAAAAGCCCTAATGGAGAGATTGGAGCGGACAAATTCGGGGCAGTAGACATATGGGAGCTATTAGGCAGAAGATAGAGTCTGTCCATACTAAAAAATCTAAGTGCCAAAGAAGTCATACGATTTACCGAATTGGCGAGAATACTTCCTGGCATAAGTAGTACTGTCCTTTCTGAGAGACTATTTGACCTTGAACGTGAAGGACTAATTACCAAAAAAATCTACCCAGAGATACCGCCAAAAGTAGGGTATCGCCTTACTCCTCAAGCAAAAGAGCTTGAATATGTCCTCAATGGATTGGCAATATGGGCGACCAGGAGGAACAATCCTCAAGGACAGCACTTAGAATACGGAATAATGATATATCTCCAATTTTTTAGAAATTGAAGATCATGACCGGTCTTTGGTTATGTGGTGATGTAAATCATCTTGACCTAGGCTCAATTACGTGTAATATTTAAGGACACTCTGATGGTGCAGATAGAACGTCTTCCATCACTATTATTATCTCATGAATTCCTCAGTTAACCTGTTCAGTTCGAAGCTTCAGACTTGATGAATCTGATCTAAAGCATGGGTATGGTATTTTACTACACGTTCAGCTGTACATATGAAGGTTTTAGACATTAACTTGTAAATTAGACGGGCAGGTACACGGAAAATGTCACAAAGAGCCTTCTAAGCTTGCAAAATTGCACTTAAACGCAGTCACGAGCACTTGAAGTCTAAAAACTAAAGATTTTCGTAACCGGGGAGACAGAGCGTTTATCTATATTACGTGTCAAGACCCCACGAGATTTCGAATGAGTCAATCTACTACCCACAAAGAGGAAATAAGACAATTTGAGGACGCAGAAAGTATCAATGCTGATAGCAAATGGTTACCAATCACACACTGGATCGAGCGCACCAAAAATTCGAGGCAATATCAGATTTACAAGGCTCTATTTGGAGGACATGATATCTTACCACTACTTAGGTCACAAATTCTTCTCTTTAATTCTAGGAAAAAATGGGGTTTGTTATTTGCCCTAGCTACCTTCTCAGGGATGTTTTGTGTACCAACTGCCATGGATCAGATTCAAGGCAATCTGTTGGGGTCAGTCGATAACCGCGTGAGTTTTCTGATAAATCTGGTCCTTCCAATGTCTACGCTTCTGATCATCACAGGTATGTATGTGCTTAACGACTTATTTGATGCGGACCTTGATCGCATCAATGGAAAGACTAAACGTCCCATACCATCTGGAAAAGTCTCAAAGAGACAAGCGTTAGTTTTTGTCATATTGATGAACGTAGTTGGGCTCTCTGTTCCTATTCTTGCAAACAACGTGTTAGGGACTATACTAGCGTCAACAATAGCATTGATTGGTGTTCTGTACTCGCTCCCAAAGATTTCACTCAAAGACAAGTTCATCGTAAAAACCTGCGTTATTGGCATTGCTATGGCCTGTTCATTGTTGCTTGGGGCAAGCATGTACTTGAATGATAATGTTGGTACCGATATTAGTACCATGTTTTACTGGATAGGTGTTCAAACGGGAGGTCAATTCTTATATCCCATGTTTTCGGGCCTTGTGCTTGCAATGATGGTCCTTGTTACATCTCCGTTGAACGATTTGGGGGATATTAAAGGAGATAAGCAGGCAGGTAGAAGGACAATCCCGATAGTGCTTGGAAAGGAAAATACTGTGAGACTATCTATGTTGATAACTATAGGCATTGCAATTTCATCATGGATGCTTTATGTAACCTTCCTTTCATCATTTGAGAACGACGCTATCCTCTTAAATGATAAAATCGGTGCATTCTCGTTAGCCCTTCCTTTGATCGTCTCCGGAACATGTCTCCTGGTTATTTTTCATTTATTGAATGTGTTGAAGCGAATTGAAGACCAAAACTACATAAGGGAATCGGTAAGTAAAAAATCAATGCCACTTCATTTGCTATTGCAGCTATCGCTAGTTGTCGGCTGCCTGCTGTTATAGTGAAGAGGAGAATGAATCAATAATATATTGATGGAAGATGAAACAATGAATATCTAGCACGTAATATCAAGATAGATTATTTTCTTGGCCGCTCAATACCCAACCGATTACGCGTTGCTGTCCCTTATACAGATAAGTTAACGTTTTACCGTGACGACGCCCGAGCAGTTTCTTCCAAAAACATCGGAGACCCAGCATCCTGTTTCAGCAAATGGAAATATGTAATGTATTTTTCAGCAAGAGAGATATCATCATAATTGGCTATTCCTATCGTAAAGTCATGCGGATTGACATAGCTGACAGTCTCATACACAACTTGTCTGTCATCGACGACGATAAAACTGGTAGGAAGATTCTCCAGTCTAAATAGCTCAAATCTAGGAGATCGGATCATATTTACAACCTGTCTATAAGTTTCTTTATCAGGCGCCGTCCTAAGAATGGCATTGATTCTAGAATCAAGAGAGGTCTGTGCAGGATTTCCGTCTATGATATGTAACCTGACACCGCTGGCAAATTTCTTAATCACAAGGCTGGAAACGTGTGGGTCGTGATATCGCGATGCGAAGTAGACCTCCTTCTCTGCATTGTCTAATACACGTAGTACCTCAATGATCAATCTTTCGAAATTCCTTACAATGGTAAAACTCGATAAATGTGTGTCATTAGTTATCTGGCTAAGCTCTGATACCTCTAAAAGCTCTTTTATTAACAAATCCCTCTCAGTACCCGGCAAGTCATTTCGACCTTTGAGGAGGTCAACTGCGTGCAAATGCCAAAAACTGTCAAGGATCTTTTCCAGAGTTCTAAAATTGCTATTGTATACAAGGGAACCAAAAGATGTTGTTCTATACATGTTGTCCTCTTTTTTTTCTACTAGTCCCAAGTCTTTGAGGCGTTTGAGCCGGCCCGCATATTGCCTCTTGTTCAATTTGCCGGCAACATTGGAAAAGTCACCTTTTACTCCGGAATATGCAATTTTCAACATTCTAGCCATAAGGGGATCAGATAATCCTGCAAAAATTTGATAGGTGCTTGGCACAGACTTGGGTTTGACTTTCGTTCCGTCAGACTCTAATCTTCTTCCACCCATTTCCCTTATATCATACTCCATTGTATGTCAAGGTTAAATAGGCTTTCGCCCAAACCAGTTCTTTTTCTGATTAATTTCTGTACGCGGACTACGGCCAATTCTAAATTAGTATATTGGAGAGTGACACAAATGGCTTCTGCTTTCAACAAATCACATTACCACTACCAAAGAAGATATTTGCTGATGTATACATTGATAGTTTAGTAGTCCTAAAGGAGGGAGCTTTGTTATACTTTGATAAATTGTTTTACCCTTTCATTCTTTACAAGCGCGTCCATGATCTTGCTGCGTTCAGAAGCCGGTATGCCTGATGAATCGAGAACATCTAGCGCCTTTAGCTTCCAGTACTCCTCTGATATAGCTTGCATCAATACAAGGTGCCAGTCAAAAACTACCTTCCCAAATGAGGTTAAGCGATAC
>JBOGPP010000191.1:0-5871 GCA_050748485.1 Nitrososphaeraceae archaeon
CTTGCTGAATCTGTACAAGTAGCAGCAACAGCTGCTAAGGATACAGCGCAAGATGCTAAGAATACAACAAGGGAGCTGCGTGATAGTCAAGTAGCAGCTGAAACTGCTAATGCCGTAGAACAAACATTATCGTCAGCGGAAGAAACATCGGTTATAGCAAAACAGACAGCAGCTCAATTACCAAAGTCTGCTCCCAAAACGACAAGAAGGGCTAAAAAAATAATCAATAGAATAACGACATCTACTAAACCAACTGCTTCACAGACGAAAAAAACATTAGTCAAAGGAAAGAGTAAAGCACAAAGAGAATCTAAGAGGTTACAAAGGAAGACCAAAACAGTAATAACACAGAAACAAAAGACAAAAAGAAGGTCGAAATAATTAGAAATGCTCTTTCAAGATTCATGTATAATCTAAAATCGCTTTAAATAGTATCCTTATTTATCTTTATATCGATGAGAAATATATTTTTTGGAATACTCACTGTGACACCATTAGTTGTGGTAATATCAGTAGTAATATTAGGAAATGGCATTGCAATCGATTTTCCAACTATTGCGCTTGCTGTAGTAACTGAGCAGCAATTTACTGCAAAACTATTCGGCGAAATGGAAGTACCATCAACAGAAACCAATGCTACTGGGTTGGCCGATTTTAAGCCTAAATTGAATGAGAACACAGTAACTTATTCTCTAAATGTAACAGACATAGACAACGTTACAGCAGCCCACATTAATAGTGGGGAACAGGGCCAAAATGGACCTATTGTGGTAACATTATTTCAACCAGATACACCTACACAGAAGATGGTTTCTGGCCTGTTGTCTGAAGGAAATATAACATCTGCTAATCTTGAAGGACCATTGGCTGGCAAACAACTTTCTGATCTCCTAAGTTCTATGCATTCTATGGGAATATATGTGAACGTTCACACAATTCAATATCCAAATGGAGAAATCCGTGGACAAATATCAAATTCAACAAGCGGTATGATGATGAAATGATGAAATGACCGCTTTCCCTCTAATCTATTCTCAATATTGATAGACAGACCATTTGAAAGTACTACCTAAATTTAATAGTCGGAAGTAGTAGGCCAGGAGTGAAGTCAACAGATAGGAATGCCCTGACCCCTACTTCCCTATACCATGCTCAATTTGAAAACAAGTTCCACAACGCAACTGCATCTCGGACATTCAATTTCCATATCTAATTCCGATAATGCTGCGTTTTGGCCTTGATGGCTAAGTTTTTCCGATTTAAGCCTCTGACTTTCCGTGCAATTTTTTTTGAACTAGTACTCTCTGGGTTGTCATAATCTATCTGTACCAGATCATGGTGATCAAATCTCCTGTCCATACCCTTCTTTTAGTTATGGAACGCACACCGCCTCCGATCCTCAAATCAGCTCCATTAGACAAAAACTGCTTTTGGAAAATGGCAGAAGTCATGCAGACTCATCAATTCAATACTGCATGCAAATCAGTATTGAATTTAGTACGATTATTCAGTAAATATGTCTCCAAAATTATTTATCAAATGCATAGAAAAAACTAATGTCGATACAACTTCAATACTGAGGAAGTATAAATGACAATTGGGTCCAATCATATGCATTAAATGGCCTTATTACTATCATTTCGAGCAGTTTACAACCTGACGTATATATTAGACGGCAGAGCGCCCAAATATAGATTTGGAAAATGATGAAGGGTTATTGATGGAGTGATATGGAACTACGATTTAGGCAATACAGGATAATGAAAAGGAAGTCCAAAACAGCACTGTACTCCTAGGTTTCGTTTATTTCCAAATGAATTATGTAGTGGTCGCCATGTTTGAAGAAACTTCGATTATCAGGTTCCCGTAAACATAATGCCGCTTTAACTTAAACTCTCAAGTCCAAGGCGACGAAAATATGGCACAGTTGATAGCAGGTCCAGTAGGTGAAGATCGGATATGAGCCAAATTTGGGTGCTCCATTTTCATAAAAGCTCTTATATATATGACAACGGATGCGGTGTCTAAGCGTGAGTTGGTGATCATGATTTTAGTAATATGAGTCAACTTACGTTAATCGATGGAATATACCCTTGATCAAGGACCATAATTATTGTCATCTTGCTGTTAAACATTTAATTTCCCTAAATACGATTTGGCATTTTCTAACGTGTTAGCTTCCTTTTCAGTTAGCTTAATTCCCAACATCTCTTTGAATTCTAATGCGTTAATAACAGCTTTGCCTCCATAATGATTGTTAAAGTATATCCTAAGAACTTTGGTCTGTTCCTTTATTTTATCTATTTTTTTAACCCACGGTTCTAGCTCCTCCTTGCTATACAAATAGTCATACCAATAATGACCCTTGGTATTTCTACCATGAAACCGCACAAAAGAATGATCAGCTGTAGTTACGGTGGTTTCAGATAAAAATTCAAGGTTTTCTTTTTTCGGTGAATCTGTAATTACGGAAGCGATATTATAACGGCTTAGTAGTTCCCACGGGCCTTCCGTCTTCCATGAAGGGTGTCTAAATTCCAGGGCATATTGATAATCATCGCCGGTACTACTTTTATCCTCATGTAAACTCTCCCTATGTTCGCTAGAAAAGGCTGATAACTCATCCAGAAATGATTCGACATTTTTAAATTCATCAACTGTAAAGCTTGGCGGTAGTTGTAATAACATTGCTCCGAGTTTGTTGGTGTTTCTCAGTGGTGAAATCTTTTCAAGAAAAGCTTCAAAGTCTTTTAGAGCATTCTTTTTAACGTCTAATCTTTTTTTGTGAGTAATAGTTTCGGGAACTTTGACTGAAAATTGAAATCCGACTGGGGTTGCTTTACTCATACCAATAAATGTTCCCTTTGTCATACTGTTATAGAATCGCTCATAGAATGAAGCGTCCATCTCTGCAGTATCAAAGAATTCAGAATAATGCCGCAATCTCTTGGTTTCTTTGTCTGGATAAAATACTCCTATCCATCCTCCATCCTCTTCAGGTAGGCTACCATAATTCCAACCCGAGCAGCCTATAGTAAGTCTTCCCATTGTTAAGTACAGATGGTAAGAAGAATATGATTTAAAGCATTATCGTAATATTTACAAACGATATATGCATAACGGTTTGACAGTTTTGGCAAGCTTGGAGCATCCGTCTTCATTTTATAATGTACATTGAAATATAATATGACCAAGATAGGAACACTTTCTTTTAGGCAAATATAATGGGTATACTATCGCTTTCCCGCTTATACGCAACTAAGTTTGGTTTTTTCACCCTCTTCCGCCTAGGCAAAAATAAAAGACTACATATCGATCAGTATTCTACCTGGATGGACTAGTATATTCATTATTTTAGAATATAGAAGAGGATAACGGCTAGGTAAAATGATGTATCAACTGTTCAATGTAGATTATCCTGTATGCGATATTCTCCTATTTTATACATAGCTCCCGTAACCATTAGCAAGAAAGCCAATTTGTCGTGCTAAGGAGCATAGTATGTTGTCTATACATAGTACACATACATTAACCAAGGTAATTACTGAGATGAGATGAAATTAGAATATTTACTTTAGATATGCATCATACCGTGGTTACTACAAAAGAAAAAAAGGGCTTATGATGATGCTGCCGCTGCTGCTGAGGAGCCGCCGTCGTCATCGCCGCCGCTTGATGCTGCCGCTGCTGCTGAGGAGCCGCCGTCGTCATCGCCATTGTGGTGATTATCTTCCTTCCAGTCATCGCCATTGTGACGATCGTCTTCATCATTGTTATCACTTGCCGCTGCTGCTGCTGCTGCCGCTGATCCCCCAGCCGCTGCTGCTGCCGCTGCCGAGTCACAGCTTGCCGCTGCTGCTGCCGCTGCCCCCCCAGCCGCTGCTGCTGCCGCTGCCGCTGAGTCACATTCATCATCGTCATCATGATGCTTTTCTCCTGCAAACGCCAACTGTGGAGATGTCGAAAGTCCTGGTATTAACGCACCTAATGCCAAGACGGCCGCTACGGTTAATACTACAAATTCTTTTTTCATATTTATATGGAAGAATATTACTTAATATTTAAGGGTTAAGAACATCTGTAACATAAAATTAAACTTTTGATTGAGATAATTTATCTGTCACATGCACCTATTTTACTCTTAGACTCTTCTCCAAGAAAATCATAGAAGATATGTACTAGTTGTTTATTAGAAGTAAGTCATATCATTATTTTGTTGTACTATAATTTTCTCGAAGCAAACAACAGTAGTAAGTGCTTTGGACACTGGACAGTTGTATGTGCCCTTGTTGCTATCCTCTTTAGTATTTCATCAGTATCTAACCTAAAGGCCGCAGTTGACATTGACACTTCTGGAGATGGTAGAGCAGCCGCTTTCGATGGCGAAGAGGGAATTGCCACCGGAGGTGATAGCTTCTGCAGCATTACAAATGATATTGCAGGAGGAAAGTTTTCATCATTATTTGAAGGGATAGTAGGAGAGTGTGATGATTCACAATTATCAAAACAATTTTTGGTAGAGTACTCATTTACAAAGAATCCTGTAAATATAGGAGAAAAATCGTATCTTACAGTAACTGTTAAGGATAAGGACTCTGGCAATCCAATCTCCGATGCATTTGTGACACTAGATATCAATCCTCCATCATCAACTTCCTTCGAAACTAGTTCATCTGGTACCGCAGTAGCAGCTGCAGGTATAGCTTCTTCAAATCAAGAAATAGTCCGAGAAAAAGCAACTCAAGTTATGCATACAGATAACGATGGACATGCAATATTTACTGTAGAAGTAGGACCTAAATCTGACTTAGGTATCTACGATACAGAACTTGAAGTTGCAAAAGATAGCTTTCAATCAAGTTTTGAGCAAATAGACTTTCGTGTAGTATAGGAAAGGAAAAGCTTCAATCCCTCTTATGTTTTGATCCCATCTAGTTAGCATTCTTCTTATTTCACAGTCACATCAGACTTTATTTAGTTGAATTTCGGTTAGCTAAGATGTTACTTGGCTGTATTTGTTTTTCTAAGTTAGGATCTATAATGCTATAGCTCTAATCATAGATGTATTCTATAAGAGATCAAAAGCATTGCATTAAGATTAAAGAACAGGTAGATTACCTCTAGAAGATTTATGTAAGAATAATTAGATTGTTGCTCTGCTAAACCTGAATAGTACTCATTTACGTCCTCTTCCAATAGTCATATAATTCGGATTCAGTATTAACTTGTTCTCTGATACTATGAGTAGATAGTAGATTAAATGTCACGGACTGGAGAAGAAGAATGCACCTGTGATGAGGAAATAACCAATTCCAAATCAATAGAATTTATAATAATTGATTCTAGAATAGA
Organism: Nitrososphaeraceae archaeon; assembly: GCA_050748485.1. Lineage (GTDB taxonomy): Archaea > Thermoproteota > Nitrososphaeria > Nitrososphaerales > Nitrososphaeraceae > TH5896. The sequence continues at coordinate 5,353 of JBOGPP010000191.1, forward strand.
GCTTCGATGCCACAAATGTAATGGTATCATTAGTTGGTGGCATGGAAGTACTGAAAAGATCAGACCATTTAGACTGACATGGTCTAAAGAAGAACGTTTTGCAATGCGCTAGCTTCTCCTTTGTTCTAATAGAAAAAATATCAGATTTATGAGAGCGTTTGAATTTGCTTAATGCAGATAAGCAAAACGCCCGCTCTCATACCAATCATGAACACCAAATATTTGGTAATCGTAGCAGCAATGACAGCTATGCTAGTCGGAGCAACAGCACTTGCAACAACAGATAGTGCATTTGCAGGCAAGAAGAGAGAATACAACCAAGCAACATCACAAGCCAATGCTTGTGGGAATGGTGAACTACCGTTGAACGTCGGATGTCAAAACGTTGGTTCACAGATTCAAGGTGACGAGAACGGAGTAGCATTAGCAGCAGATCAAACATTCCCAGAGATCGGTGCTATAGTGAAGTAAGTAGCATTCGCTGAAATACTGAAACTGACTCCATCCCTTTTTTATTTT
>JBOGPP010000192.1:0-11935 GCA_050748485.1 Nitrososphaeraceae archaeon
ATTACGTCAATTTAGCGTACGTTGTAATGTCACAGTAGAATCTTATGTATAAAAAATGACTGAAGTTTAATTCTTAATACATTGAATATTCATGTATAAGCGATGGGACTATTGACATTGGTTCTAATTGTATTAGTAATTCTTGCAGTTATTGGTCTTGGATGGAAAACTTTTTCGTCAGGAATTATTAGTGGGTTCGAGACGGTTCTGGATATGGGTCAACCTGTTGTCAAGAATTTAACTCAAGAAGCTAGAGAATATGTTAATAGCCAAAATCTTATACTAAGTTCTACAGCTTACCGATGAAAAATATAGATGAGCATTTTTGGCTGGAAATATTTGTAACTCATCAGCTTTTGTATTTGCTCAGATGAAAGTCTTCTATCATTGTGTACCGGCTTTGGCAATACTAGTGGTCTTGTTGTTGCTTTATCTCAATTATCAAGGATATGCAACATCAAAATTAACACCTTCTCATGTTCGCATGAGCTTTAGTAATGAGACTGAAAATAATCTTGAGATAAGCAAAATTATTCCATTCAACAATACTCGACTTTCATCTTTATCCATTGATTCAATATCAAATCGTGTTTATGTCTCTGGTGCACCAGATCATTCTTCCACCAATCCATCTACTCACTGCTTACAACAGGACACCACAGAATCTAGTATTTTTTTAAGTTCCAACTTTTCATGTTCTTTAATCTATATTCTTGATGGAAATACTGGTCAACTAAATAACATATTTAGACTAAGATACGGAGAGCATATACATGACATAGATCTTGATCCCCATTCTGGTAAGGTATATGCAGCAGGTGAATATAACTATTTAGAAAATATTACAACAGTGAATGAAGAATTGATTCAGTATGAAGATGATGTAATATATGTAATCAATGGGACAAAAGTTACTTCTCCGGATACAATAACCGCTAATGACATCCAGAGAATAAGGCTTTATGGAGAATTAGAAGAGGGGAAAGAAGGTGATATGTCATCCATAGCACTGGACAGCAATACCAACATGGTCTATGCTAGTATAAGGTATTTCCAGGGTGGACGTGAGGGTGTGTTTATTGTCGATATTGATAATAATACCACCACATATGAGATACATAGTAATGATATCACACCTACTACCAAACTAAATGCAACCAATGCACCTGCAACAAATGTAATAAAATTTATTCCTCTCGGTGACACTGGACCAGATCAAATTCTGGTGAATAATAATACAAAAGCCATCTATACTTCGCTTGAGAACGATGACTTCATAGGCCTTATTGATGTAATAAATAACACAGTACAAGAAAAAATAATATTGCAAGAGCCTAGAGCAATGTCGATTAATCCCTCATCGGGGTTACTTTATGTAGCTAGTGGAACTAGCCACTGGTTTAATGTCATAGATATGAATACAAGTAAAGTGATATCGGCTAACACACAAATAGCCTATCCTGTAGCTTCTGTTGCAAATAAAATAACAGGCAAGGTCTATGTAGCTGATTGTCTTCTATGCGACGATAGTGATTTCACAAACGGGACTTCAATCTATGAGTTAGACAGTAATGGCTCAACTATTAATTGGGAAGCATACTATAACATTAACATTAAAGAAAACGGGTTAGCAATTAATCCGTCTACGAATAAGTTGTATGCAATTGGCACCGATTTACAGTCAGGAATGCCAAATCTATATGTGATCAATACATCTTGACAATAGGTCGCCATAATTACCTCTTCTGATTATTGTCATCTAGTAACATTCCGTCTGATTAAGTATTTTAGACTGAAAATGGTTGTACGCAGGCAAATTTATCCCGCCATTTCTGCAAAGTATCAATCACGTTCGAATTTGATAACTTATCTAACACCAAATAGGTATAAGACATAAAGTAAGAATTCGTTATATTGCATAGTTTCTGTGACGAGCTAGTTAGCTGAATAAACTATTTTGGCTTGCTTAGAAAATTAACTTAATTCTGAATTGAAAAATAATGAAAATAACGATCCCCAAAACAATTTATGATAAAAGACCAAAAACCAAAATAATTATATTCTATTCCATTTATAATATCAAAAATATTTCAGATATTTCGAATTATTTCAAGTATAGCCAATTTCTCAAAATATGTATAAAGTATCCAAACTGTAACGACTTCTTTTCTTTAGTACTTATTTATCTCATACGGGTTTCAACAGATAACAATCTATAAACAGTACTGTGCCCATCATTAACCGATCTGATTATTGCAAACACTCATTCTGGATAATAATGATCTTAAAATTCTTAACTTACTTGCAAGAAATGGTAGATTGTCTTATAGAAATATATCCAGTACGATTGGACTGACTACAAAGAGCGTCAAGTCGCGAGTCGACAAGATGATTTCTAAAAAGGTTATTGAGAGATTTATTGCACAGATAAATCCTTCAATCCTTGGATATAAGACGATATGCAATTTTGTCATCAGAAATGATATGCTCAACAGAGATTTACTCGAGAGGATCAGTTTGGTAGGTGATATACACTACCAATTCTATGTAATGGGAGGCGTTGAAGGTTTCATTATGATGGTGAATGACGGGTCGGAGCAGAAGATCGAATTATTATTGAAATCGTTACAGCCATTCATTCTTGGGATAACTATTCAGAGGTGCGACGATCAGAAGATCGCTGATAAGCTTACAATCACAGACTATCATATAATAAGACAATTAGTATGCAATCCAAGAATGGAGATGTTGGAGATAGGAAAAAATATTTCAACATCCTCTAGAACTGTGCGCCGACGAATTGATAAGATGAGTGACCGTTACCACATATTAGAATTTACTACACTTCCAAATCCTCATGCGATGAAGGGACAGATCGTATTCTTCTTATCCCTTAAAGTTGAGAGTGCAATGTATGATGATATCCTCACGAAGATATTTAGTCGATTACATTATCACATCATCTTATCGTTAATGACTCATGACCAAAAGAAAGAGACAATAGGACTAAATCTTGCTAGTGAAGATGTCTTCAAAATAGAATCAATAAGATCGCAAATCCAATCCCTAAGGGGTGTAAAAGAAGCTAACGTATTCCTACCTATAAAAATTCAGTACAATGAAGGAGTAATCATGAAAGCTATTGAACGTCAAATTAAGAAAATAGAAAGAAACAAAGCAAAGCATAGCATTTGAGAAGTTAGATTTGTGTATTATTACATTTATTATATTTTAATTATTTTAATAATGTAGAACTAGCTCTCACAAATATGACGAATACATATTTAAAGACCAAAGTCTCCGTGAGGAAAGTACAGAATATTAACTTTCAGGTTTTTTCGTATTTTGTGTAAATCTTCAAACGGCAGCAGCATCGTATCTATTTTATACAATTATCGCAAGATTCATCAAATAATCATTGATCTTCTGCCCGACTTGAACCAATATTCTGCAGAATTCTAAATTGTTATCCCTAATTATAGATCATTTTATTATCTGGTACGAAAAATTAAGGTCTTAATATAGAAATCTTATACTAATTCTATAATCAAGCCGTCTTTAGTATCGAACTAATCCATCCTTTATTTAATGGAGTAAAATTTCTACAAGGACATAATCTGTTATATACTGGATACATACATCGCCCAGTTATATCTATGTGCCTAGATGAAAGATAATACCATTGTTCATGATATTCTCTGCCATGTCCACACAGACAGAAATTTCTAGTAGGCATTAGATAAAATAAGATAACATAATAAATAAAGCTAAATTCATTCATTAGATATATTGAGAGAATCAATCCGCAAATTGACAGAACCAATGCCATGAACCAACGAATAGCACAAAATGTTTTTTAAGTAATATTAACTCTAACGTGCTTGTTACAGTAATTAATTCACTGAAGTCTTTCAGACGAATGTTTCACACATATTTTCGTATGTGATATCTATATTCGTATGTGATATCTATATTCATATGTGATATCTATATTCGTATCTTTTTAATAAATTATTAAGGACATTCTTAACAGCTTTTCTTGTTATTTCATTAGCTCTTATTCTATTCACTATAAGCTCTAGCTACTCTTTCCAATTAGTTTTTAGATCCACTTCTAATAAGTGCATTATAAAAATATTGAATGAATGGATCTAGATTATTATCATATGCGCTAGTTTGATTCAAATTTCTAATCATAGTTAGTTTTATAAGCTTTGAATAACTATCATATACGTAAGTGATTATGTTTTACTTTCCTCTTAATAAGAGATTGTTACATAAGATTATTCCTAAAGATTTTTAAAAAATAGCCGGAAAATAGGTAGTGTCAGCCCATCTCAATAATGAAGAATTAATGCTTAGCTCCACAACCACAAACTGCTTCCTTTGGGAGATGGTACCTGCAGCTACGGTCTAGTAGTTTATCCATTACTACTAAAGTACCAGTAGCGTCTCCCATTATGATCATAGCGAGTAGGCCACCTTCAATTAGCCGAATATTGCCAACATCTATTGTTCACACAAATATGGTTTGATTCTAAGATACATAATTATGAATCTACGCATATTTATCTTAATTCTTTCAATAGCCTAGCAGAAAATTGGGAACCAGAAGGATCAATTACTTCCTTTATGAACTGTTCAGTTTTATGATTCATATCCACTTCCATATCTATACTGTCATAATTATTGTAATGCTTCTTACACATTATCAATGATGTTTCTACATCATTCCATTTTAGCAAGCAATCGCATGGTAATAATAGCCTGTGCTGGACTTTCAGCAGTAGCAGCACCTCCTGATCAGATATTGTTTCACTTAACTATGTCCTTACACAATACCTCTAGCTCAACTCTAGATTGTCTCTGTCTTCTGTAATCTTGATCTACTTCTAATGCTGCAGTCAATATCTTACTCTTTATTGATTTAGATGACTGCAGAAACATCCTAGTATCCTTAGGTAGACAATGTCCTCCTATTCCATCTCTGGGCTCAAGTATGTTTACGTTCCATTTGGTATTGATGGCTTCCCGTAATTGTGGAAAACTTAGATTATTTGTTTTACAATATAGATAAAGATCTTCTGCAAAGGCTATTTGCAAATACCTGTGAGCATTTTCAGCAATTTTAGTTATCTCTGCTATTTCGATATCTGACACAGGATGTAAAGGAATTCCTAAATTTCCATTTTCATTGCTATTATTACTACCATCATTACCACCACGAATGCTCTCTCTTTTGCTTATATTACCGACACTAACATCGGCATCTGCATTATTATTACTACTATTGCTAACATCTCCAGTATAAAATTTCAAGGCCGCTCTAAGACAACAATCATGAACTCCTCCTACAACGCGCAACTGATTAACTCCGTGTTCCATCTCTTCTAACGAATACCATCTATGCGGTGCATGCACAACGTGTAATCTATGGTTAAGCATCTCAAACACTTTCTTTGATGTTCCTCTAGGAATTGTACTTTCTATCGAGACAAGAACACCATTTTTGGCCTTCCTTGAAATCTCTTTTATTATATATAGTAATCCATCTATCTGAGGTGCGAAAATGTCATCAGGCTCATGTGTAGATACACAAATAATGTATACATCAAAATCACTAAAACTATCTGCCCTTTTTATTGATGCTACTTTTTCTGCACGTTCAATAGCCTTCTGTTCGATATCGTATCCATAAGTATCAAATCCTTTCTCTTTTACATATTTTGCAACTGGAAGACCAAGTTGACCTAGACCTATTATTAAGACTCGAGAATTTCGGAACTCGTTTCTATTTGCTATTGTAGGATTCTCATTTGTTACCGTCAGGTCTAAATCAGTAATAGTGTCTGAAAATATTTGCCCACTTATCCTGTTGCTTTGCATTAGTTTATATTTGAAAATACAGGCCCCTTTATATAAACATAACTGACCAGTCAGTTATGTTTATTAACTAGCATTCTATATAACAGTTATGCATACGTTACGAGGCAAAGTCATGGTTCTCAACGACATTTTTTCCAAAAAACATAATATGACCGCAATCATAACTATGTTAATTATAGCTACTTGCGGCTCATTTCTGCAAATAGCAGGTACAAGTTGGGATGTTACTTCTCATATTATGCAAGAGCCTGAGACTTTCTTTACACCCTCGCATACGGTTCTTTATGTAGGAGTTGGTTTACTAACAATCGCAGCAGGAACAAGCGGATTCTTGTTAATTAGAAATAATGAACTTAGAGGAAGGTCATTTACTACACCAATGAAACTTCTTATTATTGGATCAACAATTTCTTTGGTAGCTGGACCGTCTGACTTTCTTTGGCATGAAACCTTTGGTGTTGATGGGCTATTGAGTCCACCACATTTAGCATTGATTACTGGAATGCTAATAAATGCAGTTGCAACTGTTGTAGGCCTTGCAAGGATAGGTGTACATGTAACTTCGCCTTCTAGGCAGCGATTGATTAAAGCTGCAATGGTTCCCGCATTTGCAGCATTATGGTTCACCACTACATGGTATGTTTATATGTTCTCTCTTCCGTTTTCGGATGGGGAAAACTTTCAATTTAACCTGAATCCTACCATTGCTTCATTAATTGCAATTGTAACATTACCACTACTCAGCTCTATCATATTCCTTACTGCATCCAAGAGTATAGGAAGGTTTGGTGCTGGAACTATTGTTTCAGCTTTGGTAGTTGGCACCAATATCTTTGCAAATATTGTTCCTAGTCAAGGTATGATGATCTCTATTCTACCTTGGTATTTCATAATAGCTATCTTACCTGCGCTAATTGCAGATATTATCTTGAATAATGCGACTATAAAATCAAAGTTGGGACTGAGAGCGTCAGAATTAATAGCTGGGATATTAGTCAGTTCAGTATTCTATATATTTAATTATCCGATGCTTACATGGGCATTTGCAATTCCTCTTGATATGCCAATAGCCAATCTACAAGGGATGCAAGCAGTAGCTAGCTTAACATCCAACTTTCTTAGCACATTGCCTGCTATGCTATCAATAACTATGGTGCCAGCCGCATTGATGGGATTGTTAGGAGCTCTCTTTGTTTCAAAGAAGATAACTATTCCTACCTTTCAAAAACAACAACTACACCAGCCTGAATTCATACGCAAGAAAAACGACGAAATAAATAGAATAAGGTAACTCCTGAAATGATTTTTGTCCACTATAATATTGTTAGGAGTAAAAGGGAAAAGAATAAGAAAGGAAAAGAGGAGAGGAGAGAGTAAAATATTTTGTGTCCAAAAGTGTCTGCTCAGTATAAAATAGAAGTTAAAGGTAAAATAGTTGAATCAGCATTGATCGCTTTTTCAAAGTATGGATATGATAAAACCAGAATGGATGATATAGCAGAGATTGCTAGAGTGAGCAAGGGCACATTATATCTTTATTTTAGAAGTAAAGAAGAATTATTTTATGCCATATCTGAAACAAATATTCTAAGATTAAAGGAACAGTTGTCCACGCTAATGGCAACTAGGAAAGAAGAATTGATATCAAACGCAGAGAAGTTTTATGAAAACTTTCATAACGAAATGGGACAAGACTTTGAAAAAGTTTTTTTTGAAATAATTGCTGAATCAGCACGTAATCCTAGGTTAAAAAGGATGCTTTATGAACACCGATTAAGAACAATTGATATAGTAACAGAATATCTAAATTTACAAGTGGAAAAAGATCTTTTTGCCAAAGATGTAGATATTAAAGCTATATCAGCCGGTCTTGTCTCCCTTTTCAATGGACTATCTATAAGCAAAGTATCTGGTATAAGTGAATCTAGTAACAAACAAGCATGGAAGGAAACAATAAGAGCCATATTTAAGGGCATGAGTTAATAATCATCTTCCCACCAAACGTGATATTATTAAGCTTTATCGACAGATTTTTCTAAAAGATATTTGTTAACATGTTGAAAACTATAACTATAACTATATTACTTATACAGTCATATCATTAAAGTATTCTTATAGTCGTTATAATCACAATCATATCGAGAAACTCACATTTTTCTAAACATACCAGTTTCTGTACATACCAGTTTCTGTACATATGCTTGAATATAACATTAATATTAACATACTACGAAATGTGCCTCTGGATATTCTGGATTATTGCCAACATCCACAAGTCTCCAATAATTTGCTGCAAGTACTCCATTGACTTCACAAGTAGATATGTTTTCTGTGCCACCATCAGTGCTCTCAGACATAAGGTTACCGTCAAAATTCGCATGGCCTAGGCCTAGGACATGTCCGATTTCATGTCGTGCGATTTGTTCAAGCTCAGAATTCTGAAATCTATCGCCAAAAATGCCCCCAGAAAGTGTTACTTCAATGGTATCAATAAATCCGTTATTATCAAAATTAAATTCCGTTTTTCCAGCGGCTATAGGATCTCCATAATCAAATTCTTCGTCGTTAGCATCCTCATCGCTATCAGAAAACCCTATTTCTACGTCAGCCTCGGTGCTGCTGTCATCCTGTTTCTCTACAAATATCAAATTGTCAATCAATAAATCCCAGTTCTGTATTGCATTACGTACAGATTGTTTGCTATCTTCATCATCTCCTTCACTGCTTATTCTGTATTCTAGTACACCATCTAAAATCTTGTCTGACCAAGCACAGCATATTTGCAATAGATTCAATTCATCTATATCTATATCATCATCATTATCCCTAGCATTTTCTTTGTCATTATCATCATCGTCTCCTTGATTATCATCAACAGATGCCATTACTGGTATTGATGAAGAGATTATTGTTGCCGAAGGGATTACGGATGATGATAGTAAAATCAAAGCAAGCAATAGACACGAAGTAGAAAAAAAGAAAGCAAAGATAATATTATACTTCATTCTCATCCCATGAATTCTATTCTTCTTGTCAATCCCAAGATATATTTTTTAATATTTAAAGGATATCCCGGTGTTATCCTGGGAATCGAAGAGAGCAAACACTCAAACTCAAAATTGGATAAGAAAGATAGCATACAAAAGGTAGATAGTATGAATTATGGAAACTGATAAAGTTAATATAACTCAGGTACATTACTTTCTTCTGTGAGATTAATAGTCAATCCAGAGCCATATTATGATATTCTTATATGTGACCAAATAACGCCCTGACAAGTCTATTATCAAAATGTTCATCTAATTGAACGAAACTGGATGCTTCGAACATTGGACCTAATTCGTCAACTATATCGAGTCGTTCTGGATTCTGCGGATCGGAACCATCTAATCCAGATCGCCGCGGAGCTAATCTCATGTGAAGAGCATATGCCAATCCAATAAGACGATCTATTTTTAGCCAAATATCTTGATCAAGACCAATAAAACCAGCAGATCGACAAAATACATGCCATCTGGGATATCCAAAGTGAATAGAATCCATCATATGCACCCTGTCATCACTAGGCCTTCTTGGCCGATTGGTTTCTCCATCTGAGAAATCGTCAAACAGTACGCCTTGGCCAAAATACTCGAATGCCTTTTGAATCAGAATATCATCACTATTTAATTTTTCATTTATCATATTCAACTGATTCTCAGCTAGTAAGCTAATAGCGTTTATTAAATCGTTAGACATGTTTATTCTATCTTGGAAATTGTGTGGATAATTTTGTACATTAATTTCGTTACGATCAGCTAACCAACCAGACAACAACCCAGACTCAAATCTCTCTGCATTATCAATATCAGAAGGAACTTCACCAAAACGTGGATTAAATAGACGATCAAACTCGTACCAAAAATCGATAATTCGCTTTTTATCAGTCAATATGATTCATAGAGATATTTCATATTTAAAGTACAAGGCTCGAGATAGATTATTGTAACAGTGTGATTTAGAAAGAAATTAAATTTTTGAGATACTAGTCTCACTGTATCAATTGAAATTGTGATGAGATGATAATATAGACACGTTCCTGTAATACAGGAACGTTTATTATAGAATAGTTACTATAATATAGTATGAGTAGTGAGAACTATAAACATATTCTGTAGATCCTTCTGCTGGCTTCTGGACAATACAATCGTTTGATCGTTGGGTAGGTGACCTTTCCGGAACAAACACTTGACCCTCATGTCCTCTATCATTGATGGACCAAAAAAAATTACTGCATTATAGAAATCTGATTTTGGATACCTTGGTGCCATTTTTGGGAACAGGTACTGCGGCCTTAACTATATTTGGCACTGTCGATGCTAAGAAGCATGCTTTCTTCAATATTGTTCCAAAGTTCCTGTTTTGGAGAAGGGCATAACCAGTTATCTGTTACGTACTGTCTTGATAGGTCAACTCTGACTGTCTCTCCAGGTTTGTATTCTCTTTTTTTCTAGGCTTATATCGAAGTTTAGATCGGTACCTTTTAGAATCCTTCCAAGAATCATTAGTGCACAGACACGATTACGGAGCAAAATGACTTAAAGTTTGCTCCTACAATTTCATACTTTCCATTTCTTTACTATTTGTGTAATTTCTAGGTCTATCTTATCTATTGCTCTTATCTATTTCAGACAATACATCATGAATGTAATCTTTGATATCATCCTCATCTAAAGATGATCTAATACCTGAGTCATTTTTCATGTCTTGACAGTTTTTATGTCAAATGAACTACTCTTTTTTGTATTTGTTGTTACATTTGATACACTGATTTTATCTAGATAGGACGATTGTTCTTTGAGTGATTGTCTGATACTCTGACGTAACCATGCATGTTGGACAAGAGATATAGCAATGAGTATATTCCAATTAATAAGTCTTCTAGACTTAACTGCCTGAGCTCGATCCATGATAAAAGACGTCTGAATAAGATCGCTCGCCAGGAAACAGTTATTTTGACATTATTATATGTATCAAAACTTATTTAATGGTCATGATTACGAAATAATTTATGTATTCATTCATAGAAAAATAGTAAAAATCCAGATGCTAGTATACAAGAGTTCATTTGATCGATTACTTTAGTCTAGCTTAAAAATAACTTGTGAACATTTTCCTTTGTTATATGGAGTTTGTATACCTCATCTTCTTTTAGTATGAAAATTTGATCATGCATTTCAAATAACTCGATCAGATCTTTTATTTCTGAATTCAACAAATTATCTGTTTTATATGTACAATACATTAGCCCAGCTATTCTGTTGTCATCATAAGCTTTCTCTACAACCAGTGCCTGTTTTAGGGAGTCTTTTCCTACATCATTAATTACAAAATCCACACAACATACCTGTTGGTTATTTGCACTCCTTACAACATTCTCTACTACTTTACCACAGTATTTCATGATGTTTTTCTGACTTTGAACTTGAATTTGAGCTTGGGTTTGTGTTTGGTGTTGTTGTTTTTGCTTTTGCTGCTGTTGCTGTTGTAATAATGATAGTCCATGCTGTTCATCCTTAGATTGTGTAGCAAAAGAATAAGGATAAGGTCTTGCAGTACCATCATACCATTTAAGTCTAGATAGAAGTTCGGTGGAAGGATCACGCGGCGGTCCAAAGAAGCATCTAAACAAGTTACCTTCTTTTGCAAGTTTATCCATAGATTTTAGTAATCGCATCATGGATTCATCATCTGAATAGATTACTAGATGATGTTTTCTAGGTATTTCTGATTGTTGCTTCGTTAGCCATACGTCTACAGCATCTTTTACTATTGAATTTATAGAGACCCCTCTTTGATTTGCTATCTCTCCTAACTTCTCATGAATTTGATCGTCGAAACCTCTTATGATGAGATTATGCGTCAATGAAATGATTATCTTCTCAACAAGTATTTATAGATACTGCTATCAAGATATCAATATAAATAAACTTATATAACGCTATCATGGTATCATATCATATGAATAAAGATGATATGAAACACTTAAATCATGATGTGAAAAAAATTT